>CAZIAG010000264.1:0-5738 GCA_964537375.1 uncultured Roseivirgaceae bacterium | reverse complement strand
GTAAC
The DNA here is from genome assembly GCA_964537375.1 of uncultured Roseivirgaceae bacterium. Classification (GTDB taxonomy): domain Bacteria; phylum Bacteroidota; class Bacteroidia; order Cytophagales; family Cyclobacteriaceae; genus Chryseosolibacter. The sequence goes on along the minus strand of CAZIAG010000264.1, from coordinate 5,733 downwards.
CTTCATACTCCACGCGGGAATACCACGAGATGAAGAGCTCTGTGATATAGGCAATACCCACGATCGAACCGGTGACGATGATGATGATGTTCATCAACTCGATGTGGTAGATTGTGATATAATCCTCCAGTTTGAACACTGCTCTTGTGATGAGCAGCAGCGTCAACACCATTGCAAAACCGGAGAAGATAGCTCCCGCAACGAAGTACGGCGGGAAGATTGTCGTGTGCCAGCCGGGGATCACCGAAGTGGCAAAGTCCATGGATACGATCGTGTGGACAGACAACACGAGGGGTGTCGAAAGACCGGCGAGGATCAGGGCAACGGACTCGTAACGCATCCAGGTGCGCGCTCCCCCCTGCCATCCGAAGCTCAAGGCGTTGTAGATCGCGGCGCGAATCTTAGCTCCCTGGCGTACTGCGCGGTCGCGGATGACGGCAAAGTCGGGGATCAACCCCATGTACCAGAACACCAGCGAAACCGTGAAGTAGGTCGAGATCGCGAATACGTCCCAAAGCAGTGGAGAGTTGAAGTTCACCCAAAGCGATCCAAACGTATTCGGCAATGGAAGCGCCCAGTAGAAACCAAGCCAAAGCCTTCCCATGTGGAATCCCGGGAACGAAGCCGCGCAAATCACGGCAAAGATCGTCATTGCTTCAGCGGCGCGGTTGATAGACATTCTCCAGCGCTGGCGGAACAATAACAAGATCGCCGAGATCAGTGTACCTGCGTGACCGATACCGACCCACCAGACGAAGTTGGTGATGTCCCAGGCCCAACCTACCGTCTTGTTAAGACCCCAAACGCCGATCCCTTCCCAAAGGAGCATGGCGCAGCAATAGGCTCCATACAACAAAACGACCAGCGAGGCAGCGAAAGCGATCCACCACAACCGGGTTGGTTTGCCTTCAACGTGCCGGCTGATGTCGTGGGAAACATCCTGGACGGTTTTGTTGCCGGTAACTAAGGGTTCACGAACTGGCGAAGATACTTGCATTGTCGTTCTATAAAGCTTTATGCGTTAGTACTATTCAATTATCATCAGGCCTCTGCCCTTTCTTTGTTCCGCACCTTCATCAGGTAGAAGATGTTCGGACGCACATTCAATTCCTCCAGAACCGCGTAAGCTCTTGGATTGTCTGCCTCTTTATCGTTGAGGTTCGCTTTCTCACTCTCGGCGTAAAGAGGACGTATCTTAAGCAGCTTGCTGATGCGGCTTTCGGGATCGTTCATATCGCCAAAGACGATTGCTCCTGTAGTACATGCGGCAGCGCACGCAGTCACCACTTCACCATCCTTCACCTTGCGGCGTTCCTTGCGGGCGTTGAGTTTACCGAGTTGTATTCGTTGTACGCAGAATGAGCATTTCTCCATAACACCGCGCGAACGCACGGTTACGTCGGGGTTGAGCACCATCTTGCCGAGGTCGGTGTTCATTGCCGGGTTCACATCCGCGAACTGGCGGTTGTCATGGTACTTGAACCAGTTAAAGCGCCTTACTTTATAAGGACAGTTGTTTGCGCAGTAACGTGTACCGATGCAGCGGTTGTAGGTCATCTGGTTCAGTCCTTCGGTGCTGTGTGTGGTAGCGGCCACGGGACAAACCGTTTCGCACGGTGCGTTATTGCAATGCTGGCAAAGCATCGGCTGGAACACAACTTCCGGGTTATCCGCTGCCTCTTCCGCGCCCCTCCAGTCATCGGCAGGTGCCGCGCTGGCGTAGTACCGGTCGATACGCAGCCAGTGCATTTCCCTGCGGTTGATCACTTCATCGCGACCTACCAGGGCCACGTTATTTTCTACGTTACATGCCACTACGCAGGCTCCGCAACCTGTACAGGTGTTCAGGTCGATGGCCATGCCCCAGTGGTGATTGTTGTATGCGTGGTTCTTCCACAAGGTCAGGCGCTCAGGATCTTCCTGGTGGGTCTCGGACTTCCAGGTATTGATCTTCGGCCTGTACTGGTCTCCTTTTTCAATAAAGCTTCCATCCTTGAAGGAAGCCAGATCAGTTTCCTGCACGACTGTCTTACGACCCATGTAGGTTTCATGGGTTTGAGTCTGTGCGAGCTGGTAGCGGTTCTCGGTGATTTCGAACTTCACACCAGCTACGTTGTACGTGAGTACACCGTTCCTGATCTGCACTAACGGGTACGCGTTGACGCCAATGCCATTGGCCACTCTTCCCGCACGCGTGCGTCCGTATCCCAGAGGAATGCCGATCGTGCCTTGTGCCTGTCCTGGCTGGATGAGCACAGGGAGGGTAACCGGCTCTTGTCCGGGAACCGTGATAGTCGCCATGCGAGTCTTGCTCTCAGAAAACGAGATATCAGCGGCATCCTTTGGCGAAACCGTGACGTAGTGATCCCAAACCGCTTTGGTAATCGGATCCGGAAGTTCCTGTAACAGCGGGTTGTTGGCCTGCGATCCGTTCCCCACGGTTCCATTCTCGTAAATGACCAACTCAAATCCATCACCGGCCTTGCTATTCTGTGCAATAGCGCTTGCCGCGGCGTTCACATCACCGGCGAAAGAAACAGCGCCACTTGACTGCGTGGGAACCTCAAAAACGCCATCATAGAGGCATTTATCCCAGAAGGTCTGGAAGTCCGGCGTCTGGTCCCTGAACAAATTCGATCTCCAGTTTTGCTGGAGGACGTTAAAGTAATTCGGCTCCTTCTCCCCTGCCCACGCAAGGAAGCTTTCCTGCGCCGCACGCGACCGGAAGATCGGCGTGATCGCGGGTTGTGAGAGACTGTAATACCCGGGTTTCGGCTCGGCGTCGTTCCACGACTCGAGGTAGTGGTGATCCGGCGCGATGATTTTGGTGACGGCACCGGTCTCCTCTACTTTATAATGGGTAGAGATCGAAAGCGATACCTTCGACAAGGCTTCTGCGATTTCCTTGCCGCGCGGGTGATCATATACCGGGTTACAGTTGTAAAAGATAACTGCCTGAATCCGTCCACCCACGAGGTCATCGACGAAGGCGTTCATCGCCTCGTCATTGCCTTTGCGGAAGTTGACGGGCAGGTTCGGAAGTATCGTTGATCCATAGCTTCCAAGCATGTCGTTGATTGCGTTGACGATAACCTGGACGGCCTTGTCGTTGGATCCGGCCACCACGAGGGCTTTGCCACGGGCTGCCCAAAGATCGTCGGCTGCCTTTTGAAGGTTCGGCTTCTCCACTCCGCCGGACAGTGTTGACCGGCCCGCCTTTTGGGCGATGTAGTTGTAAAGCTGAATCACAACCGCTCCTTCTTCAGAAGGTTTAATCTGCGTACGGTAGTCGGCATTAGCTCCCGTCAGGCTGAGTATGCTCTCAAACTGATAGTGGCGCGACATGTCGGTCTTGTTCTCACCGACCTCACGTCCTGCGGCGTATTGTTTCGTGTTTTCGATCGGTGATCCCCAGCAGTTCAGGAAATCTGCCGCTACGCTGACAATCACACTTGCTTTGCTGAAGTCGTAGGAAGGGATCATGCCCCTGCCGAACGACTCTTCATTCGCTTTCCAGATTCCGTAATGGGAGTTCTGGTCGTATTGAATATGCTGGGTAGTCGGATACTTATCGCGGAAGCGCCCGAGCACAAGACTGGTCGTGGGGCTCAGGATCGTATTGCTGACGATCCGGATCTGACCTCCCTGGGCGGCGATGCTCTCGAGGGATGCGATGACCTGCTTATCGAGATCCTCCCAGCTGATGACGCCGAGCTTGCCCTCCTCGCCACGGATCATTGGGCCCTTAGCCCGAGCGTTGTCGTACAAGGAAAGCACCGATGCTTCCACCTGGGCGTTGGTTCCGCCTTTGGTCACCGAAGAAAGTGCGTTCCCATCGACTTTGATCGGACGGCCCTCGCGTGTTTTCACGACGATGCTGCAGTAGTCGCCGCCGTTGATATAGGTGGACGCATAGTAGTTGGGAATACTCGGGACCAGGTCAGTCGGATGGTTGACAAATGGAATGGCGTTGCGCACGGGTGCTTCGCAGGCGGCCAGTGCCACTGCGCTCATTCCGAAACCCATCATCTTGAGAAAATCCCTGCGAGAGTGACCGGGGTCAGCATCAGGACCGGGATCAGGACCGAATTCGTTGTGCGCATGCTTCACAAATTCAGTCTGGTTAGTCAGCTGTTCGATGCCTTTCCAGTATATCTTCTTAGATTCTTCCATAAAGTCGTTGTCGCGAAACTTTGTCGAAACTTATTTCAGGTTTTTAGTTGTCCTCGTTCCTTCCACCCGGTAGGTCGCCTTCATTAATAATGACATTTGGCGCACTCGAGCCCGCCGATGTCCTCGACCGTCATCGAACCATTGTGCAGTTGCAAGAGGGAATCGTAGTAAGCGTTTCCTTCGGCGTTGACAAGGGTGGTACGGTGGCAATCAATACACCAGCCCATGGTGAGGAGCGAATGCTGACGAACGACATCCATTTCCTCGATAGGACCGTGACAGGTCTGGCATTCGATGCCGCCGACGTTCACGTGCTGGGAGTGATTGAAGTAGGCCAGGTCAGGGAGGTTGTGTATCCTCACCCATTCGATCGGCGTGTTCGTTTCGTATGCTGCCACAAGCTTGCCAATCTCGGCATCACCGGTCAGTGTGCCCTGACGGATCTGGTTGTGGCAATTCATACATATATTAACTGACGGTATCGTAGCGTTCTTGCCTTTCATTGCCCCGATGTGGCAGTACTGGCAGTCTATCTCATATTGACCTGCGTGGATCTTGTGCGAGAACGCGATAGGTTGTTTCGGTGCATATCCCTGTTGGATACCGATCGAATAAAGTCCGTTAATCACCGCTTTGAAGCCCAATGCGATCACCAGGAACGCGACGACGAACATGAAGCCACGGCTGCGCGTGATGCTGCCGATCGTAATCGGTGAATGAACAACTTCTTTTTCTTCTTCCGTGAGTGGCCGTTGATCGAGGAAACGCTTAACGGCGCTGATGAGGAAGGAGAGAATGATCACGAGAAGAAGAAGGATCACGATCATCCCGATCAGGATGAGGTTGAGGTATTCACCTCCTCCCGTATCCGTCGCAGGAGAGTCAGGCTCACCAGGGCCGCCACCCGCAGGTGCTTTTTCTGTCTCGCTTTTGATGTACCCCAGGATACTGAGTATCTGTTCTTCACTCAGGCCGGGGAAAGGCTGCATCTGCGTGTTGTTGTACTCGGCAAACAAGTCCTTTGCATACTTGTCGCCAGACTGGATCACCGCTGTCGAATTGTGAACGAAGTCGATGATCCACTGAATGGAGGGAGCGCGATCGTAGACACCAGCCAGTGCCGGTCCAACAAATTTTCTGTCAACGCGGTGACATGCCTGACAATTCGCCTTAAACAATTGCTCCCCCTGCGAAATCGCTTCAGGTGTTGAAGGTATTTCTTGCGAGAATGATGCGAATGAAATTAAGGTGAAGGTCAGGACAACTAAGAAGGACTTGAACGCGGAGTGTATATGACTTTTTATCATGATAAGCTAGTGTCCGATTCCAAAACAAAGTGGCACAAATCTACTATTGCAAGTCATTTTTTCAAATTTATTTACAAGTCGGTACAACAAATTGTCAGTATTTTGAAGTCTGTTCGCTAACGGTTTAAGACGAGTGTCAAAACCTTGACATCATCGATCCAAAGCCCTTCCGAACAACAACAATTTAGAATCATTTTAAATAGCATGACGCCTTTCGAGTATATAACCGTGCTGGTTTCTATTATTCTGGGGC
>CAZIAG010000263.1:0-5738 GCA_964537375.1 uncultured Roseivirgaceae bacterium | reverse complement strand
CCAAGGAACGTTATGACCTGGGGGCATCCAGCTATGTCGAATACCAGGTGGCTGAAAACGACCTGTTCCAGGCCCGCAGCGATCTTGCACGCGCAAAATACAACTTCATCTTCCGGAAAAAGCTCTTGGATTTCTACCAGGGCAAACCGATTGGACTCTAATAACAAACCCACATGGCAAAACAGAAACGAAAATCTAACTCCTTACTCTATTGGTTGATTGGCATCATCGGTGTGCTTTTGGTTTTTGCGGTGATCGCGAATTCCATGGGATGGATTGGAAAGCCGAGGGAAATCGAGGTCGAGCTTGCGCTTGCCAGGCGCGCCCTTATTGTTGAGAAAGTCAGCGCTTCGGGTACTGTGCAGCCCGTGACGGAGGTTAAGATCGCCCCGGAGGTATCCGGCGAGATCATTGAACTAAACGTCGAAGAAGGCGATCCCGTGCAGCGCGGTCAGACGCTGGTCAAGATCAGGCCCGACACATGGCAGAGCCAGTTTGAACGCGCGGAAGCTGCCTTGAGCCAACAAAAGGCAAACCTCGAACAGGCAGATGCCAACCTTCAACGGGTTAAGGCCACGTACTTGCGGGCGCAACAGGAATACGACCGGCAAAAGAAACTTTGGGACGAGAAAGTAATATCAGAGGCGGAATGGCAGCTTGCTCAACAGAATTTCGCCGTGGCGAAGAGCGATGTCGCCTCCGCGGAACAGGCTGTCGAGGCGGCACGGTATGTCATCAGGAGTACCGAAGCCCAGCTCAAGGAAGCCCGGGAAAATCTTCGCAAGACGACGGTTACCGCGCCCATGGACGGCAGCGTTTCAAAGCTTATTGTGAGAAAAGGAGAGCGCGTCGTGGGAACGGCAACGATGGCGGGCACGGAGATGTTGCGGATCGCTGATCTGGATCAGATGGAAGTCCGTGTGGATGTGAATGAGAACGACATTGTACGCGTGTCCGTCGGAGATACGGCCATCATCGACGTGGATGCCTACTCCAGTTCGAACAAGGAGTTCAAGGGCGTGGTTACGTTAATTGCCAACACGGCCAAGGAAAAGGCGTCGGCCGACGCGATTACCGAGTTCGAGGTTCGAATACTCATTCTCCGGTCCTCCTATGAGGATCTCATTCGCGAAGGGAACCGGCATCCATTCCGCCCGGGCATGACCGCCAGCGTAGAAATTATCACGACGCGTAAAGAGAATGCATTATCGGTTCCTCTCGCGGCCGTGACTACCCGCGCGCCTGAGGGATCGGCACCACCGGTGGAGGAGGGTGAAAATCGTCCCCGTGCCGAAAACACGAGGCAGCAACCGGCAAGAAAGCAAGAAGATAAGGTTGTCGTATTTGTGAATGACAACGGAACGGCGAAAATGGTGGAGGTTGAAACCGGGATAAGCGATTATGATAATATTGAAATCGTATCGGGTGTTAGCGATAGCACCCAAGTGATCACTGGGCCATTCCTGGTCGTTTCAAAAAGATTGAAGGACGGCGACAAAATTCGCGCAGTCGAAAAAAAGGATGAAGCCAGGCCTGGGAAAGGTCGTTGATCGACCCAACACTGATAATATCGAGCCCCGTGGTTTTCCGCGGGGCTTTTTGTTGATATATTGTTGAAATTTTGGACGCTATGATTCAACACCCATGGCACGAAGCTTCTACCGGCGACGCTCCGCCTGAACGGGTTAATGCAATCGTTGAGATTCCAAAGGGCTCCAGGGCAAAGTATGAGGTAGATAAGGCAAGTGGCTTGATAAAACTGGACCGGGTGATATATGCATCAATGTATTATCCTTTGAATTATGGCTTTATTCCTCAAACGTTGGGTGAGGATGGCGATCCCCTGGATATTGTTGTGCTTACGCAGGTCTCTGTCGTTCCGCTATGTATGATTCCTTCCAAGGTTATCGGCGTAATGCAAATGGTCGACCGCGGTGAGGCTGACGACAAGGTAATCGCCATAGCCCAGGACGATCCTGGTGTCAGCCATATCGAAGATGTCAGGGACTTGCCTGATCATCTTCGGGCAGAGCTGAAACATTTTTTCGAAAACTATAAGACCCTGGAGAACAAAAAAGTTGTAGTGGATGAGTTCCTTCCCAAAGAACGGGCTTTTGACATCATCGATGCCAGCATCCGCCTCTACGCCGGCAAGTATCGGGAGAAGTAATGCGCAGGGGATGAGAATCGGATTTGAGGCGAAACGGTTGTTTACCAACTACACCGGCCTGGGAAATTACAGCCGTTTTATTGTCAGCGCCCTGAGTGCCCATAAGCCGCAAAACGAATACTTACTCTTTACCCCCAGGGAAGTGTCCAATGACGAGGTCCAGCCCATCGTCAGCCAGAACAATGTCAACGTTGTTACACCATCGGGATTGTTCCGTACTTTTTCGCGTGTATGGCGCACGTGGGGACTAAGCAAAACTTCCCCCGCAAGAGATCTCGACCTGTTCCATGGACTTTCGCAGGAGCTGCCGTTCGGCTTGCCGCGAAAGGTGAAGACCGTAGTGACGGTTCACGACCTGATCTTCCTGCGCTTCCCGGAATTTTATCACCCGTGGGACGTATCAATCTACAAGACCAAAGTAAAGAGTGCGTGCAGCCGTGCCGACCGTATCGTCGCGATCAGTCACCAGACGGCTCGTGATATAATAGACTTTTTGCGCGTCGATCCATCAAAGATAGATGTCGTCTATCAGGGATGCCACCCGTCGTTCAAAAGACGTGCGAATGAACAGGAGAAGCGCAATGTCCGCGAAAAATACCGGCTGCCGAAGAAATTTATCCTCAACGTCGGGACAATAGAGAAACGGAAAAACATTGGACTGCTGGTTGAGGCGCTGGAACGGTTGCCCAAAGATGAGCAAATACCACTGGTGATCATCGGTCGTCCATCGGTGTACATGCAGGAGATTTCGGAGCTTGTGATCAGGAAGAAACTCAAAGACCGGATTATCTTTCTCCACAACGCCGCCTTCCAGGATTTCCCTGCGATCTATCAACAGGCGCAGGTGTTCGTGTATCCATCATTGTTTGAAGGGTTCGGCATTCCGCTGGTCGAGGCAATTGAGTCAAACGTCCCCGTCATAACGTCCGAAGGCTCGTGCTTCCTTGAGGCCGCCGGACCTGGGGCACTCTATGTCGATTCCCGCGATCCCGACGATCTTGCGACGAAGCTTTCGAATGTATTGCGCGATGAAAGCCTTAGAGGCCGCATGCGAGAGCAGTCGTCCCACCACATCCGACAGTTCCAGCCGGAAAACATCGCCGACGATCTTGAAAAGGTTTACGACGCACTTTTCTGAGCCAGGATCCCTTCGTAGACCGCGATGGTTTGCTTTACCATCTCATCTGCATAAAAGCGACGGACCCAGGCGCGGGCCCCTTCCACAAGCCGTTGCCTTAGCGGCGCCTCTGAAATAATCCTGTCGACGTTTTGCGCAAGGGTCTCGGCGTCCGCGATATCGGCAAGTAGCCCGGTTTTTTCATGCAAGACAATTTCGGGAATACCGCCGGCCCGGGTGGCCACCACCGGAACCCCAGCGAGGTATGCGTCAAGGATCGAGCTGCCGAGACCTTCTTCGTTGCTCGTCATCAAAAAAATGTCGAGTGCGGGAAGGACGGATTCGATATCATTTCGAAAACCGGTGAACACAATCATTTCCGTTAGTCCTTGTTTGTCGACAAAACGCACCAGTTCTTCGCGCATGGGTCCGTCACCGATGATAAACGCTTTGAGATTGTGCTGACTGTCGCGCAATCGGGCGATTGTGTTGATGAATGTGAAATAGTCCTTGTGACCTGCCAGGGCGGAGGTGTTACCGATAAGAACCGTGTCGGCCGACAGGTTGTATTCTTTTCTCAGTGTGTTTTGGTCCGTTCCTGAGGAAGGCGTAAATCGATTCGGATCAACACCGTCGTAAATGGTCACACATCGCTCCGGCTTATTTACAAAAGCCTTCATGATTTCGGTGACTTTTTCCGAAACGCCGACGATGCTCTTTATGCTGTGGTGATTGTATTTCAGTCGTGTCACCAGACTGCGGTTTGGAACAAAATCGATCCGGCGACTCACTACAATCGGCACAGGGTTCCCGAATATGGCGGCGAGAACGGCCACGCCCTGTGATTTGGCGCTGTGTGCGTGAATCAGCTCAAATTTTTCCTTCGCGCAGATCCTCTTAATAGCGATCGACGTAGCCAGGTCGACGCTGTTCTTGAACGGCATTGGAAAGTAGTCGAAACCATTGGCGATGCTGTATTGCTCAAACGCAGACCCCTTTCTTACGGCGACACCACTTGTAACGCCGTGACGACGCAGGCCATCGATCAAGTAGGCGATCTGCCGTTCGCCACCTCGCCATGATCGCTCCGAACTCAAATGCAATACTTTCAATTTGCCGTCTGTTTTACTTTTCTTACTTTGCGCAAAATCATCTCATGAGTATTCCCGAGAACACCACGCCTAAGACGCATCAAGTCGTTTGGGATTTGTTGCGTGAGCAAAACTGTAAAAAGGTTTTGGATATTCCGAGTGGCGCCGGTGCTTTTACCGACCGCGTCATGAGGGCAGGGCTTGATGCATACCCGGCAGACATTGAAAACATCATGGAGGTCAGCAATGCTAACTTCCGGGAAGCAGATATGAACAAACGCCTTCCTTATGAGGACGGATTTTTTGATGCGGTCGTTTGCATCGATGGAATTGAGCACCTGGAGAATCCCTTCCTTTTTGTCAGGGAGAGCAACCGAATTCTCAGAGTCGGCGGCGTGATCATTATCTCCACGCCGAATATAAACTCGTTACGTTCCCGTTGGCGTTGGTTCTGGACCAGCCACCACAACAAAGACAAATCGCCATTGAACGAGCAAAAACCAACGCCGTTGCATCATATCAATATGATGTCCTATCAGCGTATGCGCTACATTTTCCACACCAATGGCTTCCGGCTCACGCGCGTGACGACGAATCGTGTAAAATTCATTAGTTGGATCTATGCTGTGTTTGCCCCGTTGTCGTACCTGGTCACCAAATGGGTATTTCACCGGGAAGAGAAGGATCCGACTCAACGACGGGTCAATAACGAGATCGTCCGGGATTTGTTTCGGGCACCATTGCTCTTCGGCGAGACGATGATTGTGATGGCTGAGAAGAAATGACATCTCAGAAGGATCGGCTCTCTTGCAGCTCGGTGACGAGTTCCTGGTATAATGTGTCATACCTTCTCGCAGTTTCCCTCGTGTTAAGTTTTTCTGCAATATGTAGTCGCGCTGCTTTACCCATTTCCCGTGCGCGCCCTGGATGCTGACTAAGCCAAAGCATTTTTTCGGCGAGGGCGGTCGGGTCTTTGGGCGGTACCACAATCCCACTTACTTCGTCACGCACAAGACCACGGTTGCCCGGAATGTCGGTGATGAGCGGACAGACTTCAAGGGACATCGCTTCAATTACTGCCTTTGTGATGGCCTCGCCCTTTACACTGGCGAGGACAAAGACATCCGCGGCCTTAACCACCTCCAGGATATCGTTCCGGTAGCCAAGCTGTATGATACGGTGACGCATCGGACTGTTTTCGATCAACCTTTGAAACGCCGGCTTATCCATGTTCTTGCCCGCAAACAGCAGGTAGATCTTTGCATCAATGGGCAGATGGTATGTTGCGCGCAAGAGATATTTGATGCCCTATGAGTACAACGCGGGAGATCAAGGCATGTGGCGTGCTGTGCTTTCGCGT
>CAZIAG010000262.1:5068-5750 GCA_964537375.1 uncultured Roseivirgaceae bacterium | reverse complement strand
TTTGTGGGGAAAAAGATTACCTATCACGATTCATGCTACCTCGGTCGCGCAAATAACATCTACGAGGCTCCCCGCGAAGTTATCGAAGCCCTGGATGCCGATCTTGTCGAAATGAAGCGGAGTAGAACCCGTGGATTGTGCTGCGGTGCCGGCGGGGGCCAAATGTTCAAGGAACCAGAGCCGGGAAAAAAGGACATCAATATCGAACGAACCGAAGAGGCGCTGAGTACCGGCGCGACGACCGTCGCCGTGGCTTGCCCATTTTGTATGACCATGATGACCGATGGTGTGAAGAACAAGGAACGCGAAGGCGAGGTAAAGGTGAAAGACATTGCCGAACTTATCGCTGAGGCACAGGGTTTACAATAAGTAAATCGCATACACATGAACGTACCATTTCAAGATATTCCCGGTCACTCCCGAATCTGGATCTTTCAGTCCGACCGACGGCTTTCTTCCAAGGAAGTGAAGATCGTGAATGACTTTTTGAAGGCCTTTACGGACAGGTGGTTGGTCCATGGGCGCCCGGTAAGGGCTTCTTTCGACGTCAGGTTCGATCACTTCGTGATCCTTGCCGCGGACGAGGCGTACAACGCACCAAGTGGATGCTCAATCGATGATTCCGTGCGGGCAATTCGTGAATTGGAGGGAATGCTTGGCACGAAACTTTTGGATCGCCAAC
>CAZIAG010000262.1:0-5058 GCA_964537375.1 uncultured Roseivirgaceae bacterium | reverse complement strand
ATCCCCCTTGCCCAGCTGAAAGAAAAATATGCCGCCGGCATATGGAACGAGGACACACTCTCGTTCAATAATTTAGTGACTTCGAAGGATCAACTGGAGACTCATTGGATTGTGCCTGCTGTGCAGAACTGGATGAAACGCTACATCGCAGCCCCGCGGGTCTCTACGTGATCGATTATTTTGTAGCTTTATCTCCTTGGATCATGTTTATGAGGTACACGGCGATCTTGCGGGATGCAGCGCTGAAAAAAAGGCAGAGAAGGCATTCAACCTGGGGAAATTCGAGACTGCCATATCGTACTATTCCAAAAAGCTCGAGCAAAATCCGAACGACGGGGCCGCCAACTTTTTTATCGCTGAAGCTTATAGAAAATCGAACCGCCTAAAGGTGGCTGAATCCTACTATGCAAAGGCCGGCGGACCAGGCATTGATCGCGACTCGGTCCGGTTTTACTATGCTCAAGCGCTAAAGGTAAACAGGAAATATGAAGAGGCCCGGAAGACGCTCGACCAGCTGGTCTCCTCCACGGAAAACGACGCTTTACGTGCTCACGCACAAATGGAACTGGATGGCCTTCACAAATTGGATGAGTTGGCCAAGCGCAGCAGCTTCTATCGCGTGAAGAACCTGGAGCTCATCAACACGCCTGCTGCGGAGTACAGCCCTGTTTTCCTCAACAACGAACTTTACTTCACGTCGAACCGGGGCAATGAAAGGATATACGAAGCCACAGGGACACCATTTACCGACCTATACAAGGTAGCATCTCGCGGTGCTATCGTTGATGTCGCGACAGTGGCACGGTTGCCGGAGGGGATCAATCACGAAAATATCAACGACGGTACGGTCACATTCTCGCCCGACGGAAGGATCATGATCTTTGCCAAGGGGAACACGGGTAAGCGAAAGGGTGGTAACGATGTCGACCTGTATATGTCCCGGTTTAGAAATGGGGAATGGTCTGAACCCACCCCGCTGAACATCAACGATCCCGAAGCATGGGATTCTACACCGGCCTTTAGTCCCGATGGGAGGACACTTTATTTTGCGTCAAACCGGCGGGGCCGTGGACGTAACCGGACCGGGTACGGGGGTGTCGACTTGTATTCCGCCCACATGGATTCGCGAGGGCGTTTTACCCGCGTCCGGAACCTAGGACCGGACATCAACACGCCCGGCAATGAAATGTTTCCTTATCAGGCTGAGGACATGAAATTGTATTTTTCATCTGACGGTCACCCGGGATTCGGCGGACTTGACCTGTTTGTTGTGAAGCGTTCAGGTGGTAAGAACGTCGTGGAGAACCTTGGCGAACCAATGAATTCGGAGGGTGATGACTTTGGGATATTCCTCTTTCGCGCTGATCGCGGCTTTTTTACATCGAACCGAGAAGGAGGCAAAGGCGATGACGATATCTATACGTTTGTCAATGAGGACCCCGACCTGAGAGTGGTTAACTACTACCTCCAGGGAATCACCTACGCTGCAGATACTTCGGGCAATCGTGTATTGCCTTACACCAAGGTAACCCTTCTTGATGCTAGTGGAGAAGTGATGCAGGATTACGTAACCGGCAACGACGGCAAGTTCCTTTTCCGCGTTTATGAGAATGAAGACTATACATTGGTCGGCGAAATTGACGGATACCTGGTGGAGCGCCAGCCGTTTACGACCAAGGGAAAAGGAGTTGATCCAGCGACGTTGAAGGACCTGGTCACGAATATCACGCTTGATACCGTTATGATTCTCGACCGACTCAAACTGCATCAGCGTTTTGTATTGGAGAACATCTATTACGAATTCGATGAGTGGTACATCACACCGCAGGCTGCCACAGAGCTCGACAAACTCGCGCAAATCCTTAGGGACAATCCTGAAATTCGCATCGAACTGAGTTCACACACCGATAGCGTTGGTACCGTTGAGTATAACGTTGAACTGTCCCAGAAGCGCGCTGAGTCTGCGGTGAGATACTTGGTGCAGCAAGGAATAGCACCTGATCGAATGATTGCGAAAGGTTATGGTGAATTGAGGCCTATCGCCCGGAACACGAACCCCGATGGGACAGATAACCGGGAGGGAAGGGCGAAGAACCGTCGCACCGAATTTGAGATCATCGAGATCAATACGATTGTCAAACCACTGGACGACGAGGACGCGGAAGACGAATTTGATGAAGACAAGTATTTCCGAACGGATGGAAATTGACCACTCCAACGAGACCCCGGCTAAAGAGGCCGGGGTCTTTTTTGTTGACCAATTTTCAGTGGTCGTTCCGGTTATCCCAACCAACTGGTTATTTTTGCCTGACTAAATTTTTGTCTATGAGTTATCGCATCGAAAAAGACACTATGGGGGAAGTGCAGGTTCCCGCCGACAGGTACTGGGGTGCACAAACCGAACGTTCAAGGAACAACTTCCGTATCGGACCCGAAGGCAGCATGCCGAAGGAGATCATCTATGCTTTTGCTTATTTGAAAAAGGCGGCCGCCGAAGCGAATCATGAGCTCGGTGTGCTCCCGGCCGAAAAGAAGGACTTAATATCCCGTGTCTGCGATGAAATTCTCGAGGGCAAACTCGACGGAGAGTTTCCCCTGGTTATTTGGCAAACAGGTTCGGGTACTCAGAGCAACATGAATGTCAACGAAGTGGTAGCCTATCGTGCGCATGTGCTCAACGGCGGAAAGCTCACCGATGAAAAGAAGGTGCTTCATCCCAATGATGATGTGAACAAGTCTCAATCATCCAACGATACGTTCCCAACGGCAATGCACATCGCTGCTTATAAGGTAGTGATGGAGGTGACTATCCCCGGATTGGACAAGCTGAAGAAGACCCTGGCAAAGAAGGCGTCCGGATACAAGGATATTGTCAAAACGGGCCGCACCCATTTTATGGATGCAACACCCCTGACTTTGGGTCAGGAGTTCTCGGGGTATGTTCAGCAGATTGAGAACAGCATCCGGGCGTTGAAGAATGCGCTTGAGATGGTGCGGGAACTTGCGTTGGGTGGTACGGCCGTGGGTACCGGTTTGAATACGCCGAAAGGCTATGACGTGCTGGTGGCAAAGCGGATTGCGGCGCTTACAGGTTATCCATTTGTGACTGCCCCAAACAAGTTTGAGGCCCTTGCTGCGCATGATGCGATGGTTGAGCTTTCTTCCGCGTTGAAACGTGCAGCCGTGGCTCTTATGAAAATAGCGAATGATATCCGCATGTTGAGTTCAGGTCCGCGTTGTGGTATCGGGGAGATCCTGATTCCCGACAACGAACCCGGCTCGTCGATCATGCCTGGCAAGGTAAACCCAACCCAGCCTGAAGCGCTTACGATGGTGTGCGCCCAGGTGATCGGGAATGATGTGGCGGTGTCTGTAGGGGGTGCGAATGGTCATTTCGAACTGAATGTCTTCAAACCACTGATTGCAGCCAACGTGCTGCAGTCCGCCAGATTGCTGGGAGATGCGTGTGTTTCGTTTAATGACAAGTGCGCCGTCGGTATCGAACCCAACCGGGAAATCATTGCCAGGCATTTGGAGAACTCGCTTATGCTCGTGACGGCACTCAACACGCACATTGGATATGAGAAGGCAGCGAGCATCGCCAAAAAAGCACACAAGGAAAACAAGACGTTGCGCGAGGCAGCCGTTGAACTCGGATACCTTACGTCAGAGCAATTTGATCAATGGGTAAAACCGGAGAAGATGGTCGGCAGTCTGGACCGCTAACGCACTGAGTTTTAATTATTCAAAAAAATATTTGTACTTTTATTTCTAATTACATGAGGTTCTCCGTGAAGTGGGCTGCTTGGATTGATCAAGAGCGCATCATGTTTCAGAGGTGAACATCAATTTTAACTAATATGAAATACAGACTTACCCTATTTTTTTGTCTGGCTTTGATTTTTTCGACTTCTCAGGTATTCGCTCAATTGTCTAAAAAAGACAAGAAAGAGTGGAAAAAGAAAGCCAAGGAGTACGCCAAGAATCCAGCTGACCTAAAGCAGCTCATAGATGAAAAGGAAGCTGCTGAAAGCCAGGTAGCATCGCTGAATCAGCGACTGACACAGCTCCAGAACAACATGGGCGGTAAAGATTCCCGCATTGCCGAACTCGAAGACCAGCTTTCACAGGCACGAAGCCAATTGACGGCCGCCCGTGCGGAGATCGCTCAACTGAAAGAAAACCCTGCGCCCGTCAACGATATGGATTACTCACAAGGCGTGGTATTCAAGGTACAGATCGGAGCGTTCAAGAATAAGGATTTGGCCAAGTACTTCGAGAACCATCCGAATTTCGGTGGGGAGGTTAAGGAAGGCGAACCCCAGCGCATCACGCTCGGTATATTCCGTGACTATTGGGAGGCAGATACCTTCAAAAAGTATATGCGTGAAATGGGCGTGAAAGACGCCTGGATTGTACCGTACCGCGATGGACAGCGTGTGGAAATCAAAGATGTACTGGAAGGCGTCGTTGCTGAACAACCAGCCGGAAGTACAAACTAAGGCAAGCAGATATCAGGAAAAAAGGCAGCGCCAACACGCTGCTTTTTTTGTCCCCAATCACAAAGAAGTGTTAGATTACTGAGCCCTTTCAGGGGGTAACGAGTATGGAAAGGGCGGTCATTATTTTGCTTCTGGCGTGTTCCTCATCGTTCGCGCAGATCCGTGTTGACAAATTCGTCATTGGCAAAGGTGAAACGTTCAGGATAACCGGATCGGACATCGTCGTTGCTGATACTTTGATCATGATGGATTCCGCCCGGATTGTTCTTAATAAGCTCAGACCTGAAAACTACATTCGTGCGCGTGTCGCGATTGTGGCTTCTCATTGTATGATTGACGGTCGCGGCACACGCGGAGTATCTGGCCGGAATGGAAGACCGGGTATGACACCCGATGGTCCTTGCCAGGATGGTACGAATGGAGGCCGGGGCAGCGCAGGTCTCGAAGGAACGTGTGGCATTAACCTGTTTCTTTACATCGACTCGATGACAGTGGTTGGCACACTGACGATCGATCTTTCGGGAGGTAATGGGGGAGACGGAGGACGCGGTGGACC
>CAZIAG010000261.1:0-5795 GCA_964537375.1 uncultured Roseivirgaceae bacterium | reverse complement strand
ACCTGTCCCCGGACGGCTGAGCAAATTGAGAATAGCGTTCTCCGAATTCGGAGTCGCTACTTCCTGTACCTTCACATCAAGGGTCCCCACGGGGGTAGAAGTTCCGACTCCAACCTTACCGTTGTCGATCAAAAAGTTAAAACCGTTGTCGAGTTTGAGTGTAAAAACGTCTGGATTCCAACCCAGATAGGCTTGCCTTGTGTCGTTCGATGTTCTCCACTCGATATAGGGTACATTGGCAAAGGTTGGTCCTGCTTCAAGCGAAAGCGTGTGGCCAGCGATCCGGACAAGATTGTAAGCTTCGAATAACTCGTAGGGGCCATGTCGATGCCGTAGTTGCTGTTGGAACTCGAAGTAATCCCACTGGTTCCATTCGGAATGTACAGCTGCGACATTGCGACCGTCGTGCTTACTGAAAAAAGGAGTACACAAATTGACCTTTTCATGCTGTCTAGTCGTTATTCGCTAATTGCTTTTTCAATGCATCGATCTCTTCCTGCTGCCGGATGACGTGCAGCGTCAGTTCCTCTATCTTTTTCAGGAGAATAAGATTCATTTCCCCGACGTTGATGCCGTTGTCTTCCATCTCGGCGGCAGAGGGAACTTCCGGAAGGTGTTTGTTGGCGGTGACGTAGGCCTTCAGTTCGGCGAGGGAAAGGAGAGGATAGTCCTCTTCGAACACGTAGTCGGGGCCGGGGACGTTGAGATCCACCATGACTTCCTCTGCGTGAATGTTTCCTTTTACGGTAAGTTTCGCATCCGGAGCGGTTGTGCCGATGCCGATACGGCCCGCATTTGTGATAGAAAAGCTCTTACCTCCGCCAACGGTTGCTGTTTGGAACACGTAAGACCCATTGGTCTGCCCGTTGTTTTCAACAAAGAGGCCTTCCACATTGTCAGCCGTGTGGCCCGACGGGCTTGCGCGAAACCTTATTCTTCCGGCGACCTCCAGGCGTTCGACCGGGTCGTCAACGCCAATCCCTAACATCCCGCTTTTGAGGGTCATATAAGCAGCAACGCCATTGCCCCATGACTGGATGTTTTTGTGCGGATAACGGCTCCACCAGGTTTTCGCCGTAGCAGGATCGTCAAAGGCCCAGTCCACCGAAACGCAATCAAAAAGCCTGGCGGTGCTCCAGCTTGATCCGGCCTCGTCGCGGAGGCTCCACAAATTCCAACGAAGCTGATTGTTGTTGCCGACGCTTCCCGAGAACTGGACCAGAGGTTGAAAATCGTTCGCATTGCTGCCCAGGACCGTACTCTCATGTACATGGAGCTTTGCGAGAGGAGAGGACACACCGATGGCCAGTTTCTTATTTGTGTTGGGATCGTCCGTCAAAATATTTTTCCACGAGCTCCACGCACTGTTGAACTCGCTCCATTGCCGAAACGCCAATCCTTCGCCGTTTTTGTAGGTAGTGGTAATTTCCATGTTCCGGGCGGCAGTCTGTACAATCGTCAGCTTCGTGCCGTAAGGATAAGTCCAATTGTAAGTCGCATTGTTAGCACCCGGCCCCGGCTGGTAATACAAACCCGTTGGATAAGAGGAGATCGGGTCGTTCTCCGGATACCGATCCTGCGCGTGAGCTGACGTAGTTACCAGCAGAACCATTACAATGACTAATCCCTCCCGCAAACGCACAAAGGCGTCCCGGGAAACAAGTTTTTCTTGTTTCATAATTTTTTCGCTTTAACTCTTTGAGATGAGTGAAACTCGCCATCCCCACATGGCAACGACAGGACTATTGGGGCCGGTCGGGGTCCGATCGGAGAGAATAGTCTTTTTTTTCCAGTGGCTCGTTTGCGTGGTGAACATAAGAAAGAAACTTTTTCGTTATAGGGTTCCCCTGAAAAAAAAATCGATGTTCCTTGATGAATGCTGGTACCAAGAATGTTTAAGAAAAAATTTAATCAGGTTTTCCTGATTGGCTATTGCAGACAAACAATGATCGAGCACGGTCTACGTCAAAAGGAGTAAGCAATTGTGCAGCGCGGATTCGTGGGACATCATGGCCACGGCCGTTGCCATCTGCGGCAAACACATGGCAGTCGCTTTTCTCCTGATCCGGGTTACTCGCGGGAACGTTGCTTGTTAGCATTGCGCGGCTGATGTTTTGTGTTGAAGGGACGTGAAGGCACACGTTCTCCTTTTCCACATGTTTACCGTCATGTAAGATTGTGTAATCACCGATCACTTGTTGTGTCGACATAAGAACCTGGTTCACGTTTCACAGCAATAGCTACCGTGTCGGAGTCCTCCGTCCACTGCGGTCGGGATGCTCGCCGATATAACGCGGGCACGTATGTCGGCCCAGGCAGTTTGGGACCATTTGGGAACAAAATGGCAACAAACGGCACGATTTGGACCAAATGGGAACGATTGGGCACAAACGGGCAAAAACTCCCGGATCTTGCGGTACCTTTATACTCGAATCATTGTCGGGTAGGAGTCGAAGAAGACTCGAAGAAGACTCGAAGAAGAGTCGAAGAAGAGTCGAGTAGGAGACGACTAAGAGGCGGGGAAGACCCGGGCAGGAGTTGACTACGTTACGTCGGGGCGGGAGTCGACTGCGTTACGTCGGGGCAGGCAAAGAACACCTCAACGGGAGCGGAGACGCTGTCCTCGTTGCTGTAGTAAATATACACATATCCGGGTTTTGAGATCACAAGGTTTTCCATTGCCAGCCGCTCGTGCGGAACATCCGTGCCGTTTCCTTCGCGGCAGTCAACTGTACGAATCCGCCATCGAGGAAGTTAAATCCCGGTCGAAAACGATCCAATGAACCGGCTGTTCGTTACTCAAATATACGTACAAATAACCCTTCTTCGCTACCTTAACGTGCAGACTCAGCAGCTCGTGTGCTGTTTCGCCAGCATCGGTGACCTGGATGCACCATCAATAACTCCATTCGCGTTTCCAGTTGTCAATTATGTCAAAAGACACCTTCCAATCCACAGCGGGCCCGGAAAAGTTTGACTCGCCAAGCACACCGTACAATCCGATCTTTAGCCGACGTCGCGCTCCCAGCTTAACGATACGTTCAATACCCGCGAAAATCTCTTCATAACGGTAATTGTTTTCCTTTATCCACATGAATCCCGCACCCCCCACCGTGCGTATCCGCAATTTTTTAACCAGCGGGATATTGTTGATCATGGCACCATTGAAATGATGCAGGTAATGCCCCTCGATAAATAGGCCGGTCGTGGACAACGCCGTATCCAGCAACTGAAATGAACCCATCGGGTCTGACCAAAGATACGGGTCCGACTGACGAAAACGTTTCAAGTCTACAAACGGTAAGAGACGCGTGTTTAGAAATTTTCCTGCCTTGATGGAGTAGCGTGAGTTACCGAGGGTACCGAGCAGCAGTCGCTGGTCCATGGATAGTTCAGCATAATCGAAATCAATCTCACTCGACATCAGCCCATCCCATCCTTTCGAATAAAAGAAATGAAATGTCGGGTACTTGCTACCGAGGACTACCTTTCGGTTCGGTTCGCGAATGTACCGCTGAAAGGGTGTATAGGATATTCCTACATGAGTAATCACCGACCGATATCCCTCAAAATCAAGCGCCTCTCCCTGGTCGAAAATTTCGTCAATAAATGTCTCTGCGTCATATCCTGTCACGGGCTTCCGGTCGGCCCATCGGAAGTTAGTCGTGAGATAAAATCCGTTGAAGAACTCCCGTCGGTGTATCACTTCAAAAAAATCATGCAGGATATAATTCGATATCTTCAACTGATTGAGGTATGCATCGAAGGGGTTAACTGTGTAAAATGCACGGCCAAAGGTGGCGCCGAAGTCACCCAAATGAAAAGGGTCATACCGGAACAGCATACTGTATCTGCCCTGCAGGTCCCTGTTCTTTAAACCCATATGTGGCGCGACGCTGCACCCTAGAAATCGTCCATTCTCGAATTGCCGGTACCAACTTACCCTTGGACCTAACCTCCACCCCCCGACGATCTCGAATCCCACCGTACTCAGCAGCGAGGAAATGTGAATCCATCGTTTCGTTGAATCCTTGCGAAAACCGATATCGCTGTACAGGACTTCACCGAGCGTGACCCTGTTGTATCTCGCTTCGATTGAATCGAGATAATTCTTATCCTTATGCGCGGCCTCGACGCTGTCGCGATAGGCAACCATGCGCTGTTGGTCCGGCGTCAATGGTTCCGGACGCGTGGCGTTCCAGTACGACGAGTCGCGTTCGTACGCCTCCCGGGTGATCACGGCAACCTCGTTACCAAAAAATTTTGGCGGAAACACGTAGTCTTTTTCAAAGTCGGCATAGATCAACACGGTGTTTCCCCGCAATAGTTTCGAACCGGCCTTCGTCTGATAAACGAACTCCTGGCGTGCAGGGATCCACAACGAATCCACTACCCGTTCATAGGTTTGCCGAATGGTAAAATCGTCGTAGAACTTCAAGCCTCCCTTGTGAAGAGAGAACTCGATGCGGTTGATATTCCAGGTACTGTCGTTGATGAAAATCGTGCCCTTTCCGGTTGCGTCTCCGCTTTTTCGAGGGGAGAAACCGATCTTGTATACAATCTTGCCCGACTCCTTAAGAATGTCCTCCAGCGTAAAGCGATAGGAAAGGATCGCCGTGCGACTAATCGGCGAAATGGCCGGGACCTCCGAGATCCCTTTCAGGTCTACAAGGTTTTCGTAAAAGTTAAAGTCCGTCTCACTGAATACGGGCACAAACAATCCGGCCGGTGATCCGTACAGTTCATATGCGGTCCGCTCCTCCTTGTACCTCCCCGGGTGCTGATAGTTCAGCGTCAGGTGCATTTCCACGAGGTTGATCCCCATAAGCCGCGCTTCCTCGGCGCGTTTCGCCTGCTCAGCCAGGTCTAAGGGAGATCTTTCCTCATCCTCGTCATCATTGGTCTCCTTTTCTTGCTTTCGTTTACGGTTGATATCAACCTCTTCCGCGGCCCGCATGTAGACCTTCGCGCGGTAACTGTTCACGGAACTGCGATACTTCTCGCGGTTCCTGATCGCTTCCTGGATAATATCATAGGCCGGGTCGCGTCGTCTTACTTTGACGACGATCTCATTCAATTCAATCGATGAATTCTTCAGGTAGAAGTTCCTCACAACGGGCCTGTCCCGAATAACCACTTCGAGCATTTGAGACTCAAAGCCCACGGAAGACACAACGAGATGATAAATACCTGGATCGATTGACAGAAAGTATTTGCCGTTGCCGTCAGCTTCCGCACCCATCCCCAGTTCGCGAACATATACATTCGCAAAAGGAACGGGGTCGTTGTTCTGGTCGAGGATAAAACCGCTGATGCTCTGAGAGACTGATGAAAACGGAACAGCCAGGACGCCCGCCATGAGGATGCTCCTGGAAAGGGTTGTTGTCAGGTTCAAGTATGGTGCAGGTTCTTTCCTGAAAATAACCCGAAAGACGACAATTTATTGCCCGGAAGATGAATTTTCTTGCCGTATTCACCTCGAGTCCGGTGTTACGCGGTCGCGCAGAGCGAGCTAGCTTCGCAGACATTGGGTCCTTGGCCTTCGGCCTTGTTCCCCTTGGGCCTTGTTCCCCTTGTTCCAAGTTTCTTGTTCGTGGTTTCTTGTTCCGGGTTCCGGGTTCCTGGTTCCTGGTTCGTGGTTTCTGGTTCCGGGTTCCAACGCCTAGCCAATCCGTAATCCGTCGAGAGTCCTCAGTCCGCCAACTGCACTAACGCAAGGGTTGAGCACAACGTTGAGACTGGTTGCAGGAATTGGTAAGGTTTGGCAAGAATTCGCACGAAATGGTAAAACTTCG
>CAZIAG010000260.1:0-5799 GCA_964537375.1 uncultured Roseivirgaceae bacterium | reverse complement strand
TGGAAGAAAATTCACCTCTGGCCGCCTTTTGGTCATAATAACCCGTATTAAGTGCCAGTTGCAGGAAAGCCCACTGCAAGCAGTCCCTCCGACTTGACCGGAAGGAGCAACTTAAAAAGGCCGGTGTTCCAACCAGCGCGCAGGGTAGGGGGTCAAACCGGATGGGTTGCTCATTGATGGGTTGCAACTATCCATTAATTCAAATAAGCCGACAAATGAAGTTTCGTCTTTCTTTTGCCTTGAAGCCAGTAGGATGCCTGGTATTCATTACGGCATTGACATTTAATGAAGGACTCTCACAACGCATGGAGTATCTCGTTAGCCTTAATAGCGGGCTGTTTTCGTTCGGTGGTGCCACGGCGTCGAAGACGACATTTTTCAATTTCACCGAGATCGCGAGTCATCACGGCTATGCAAACAACCCGTATGGAAGGAAGAGCGGGTTTTCGTATGGCCTGAGTGTCACAGCACAGCGGGTCACAAAAGGTGCTTTTCTCTACGGCGCAGATGCCGGGTACGAATCATTGGCCAGTCGCATTACTATTGTAAACAGCAACCTGAGTTCGACGACCTATCGCGGCAAGGCTATACTCATCAATCGATTTGTCAACCTGCGACCCATGATTGGGAAGCGGTTCAATTTGGCAGAGGGCATTATCGCCGACCTTCTCATTGGTGTCGACCTGGCCGTCGGTCAATCCAGCGAGGAACGAGTCGTTTTGAAATCGCCGCAAGGTCCTGAAATAGAGGCTTCGAACGATCGTCATATCCCTTCAACTGATGTTCGACCCGTGCTGATGGTCAGGACCACGTTCGGGCGAACGGGTTTAAACTTTGGCTATGCGCGAGGCACGATAAATTACACTGAAGACATCATTGGCGCAGACCGGGAGGCGAAATCGCGCTATTTTAGAATTGGTCTTAGTTATTCATTTTTTCAGGGAGCGAAATCGACCGGAAATTAGGGCCGCCACAAAATCGCCGTATTGAGGTCGATACGCAACTTTGGGCTGAAGATACTCGCACAAGGCTTTTCCGGGTGTGTTCAGGGGAGATTCGATTTTCGTTATTGAGAACCCCGCGACTTAGAAAATTCTTCTCAACTCGCTAAATTACCTCCTCCTAAGATTTTCGCTCTATGTCGACGAACAACCCAGGACCGGAGAGCCCCTCCACACCTACAGGCCTTAACTACAAGTTTAAGGACTTGAAGGTCTATTCCTCGGATGAATGGATGGGAGATGGAACGAAGAAGTATCGGCAAGTCTACAGCCGCTATGAGACCACATACATGCGTGTAGAGTTGTCTTTCTATAATAAATTGTTTGACGAGGGGGATTGGGAGGCGAATGTTACACTTAAGTGCTTGTTCCTCGCCACTTCCGGACAAAAGGAGCTTTGCAGTCTTACGCAAAAACGCGCTGTGCATAAGGACGAAAACGTTGTCTATGTACGCGACTCCTGGGGAAACGCCACACTGGGTGCATATTGGATGAAGGGTAATTACCTCTGGCAGGCCTTTATCGATGACGTGAAGATCGGTGAAACGCGTTTTTACATTGAGGACGTCGGCCCGTTCCAGACTGGAGAGAACCCGTTCTTCGACATCGAATACGTCAAGCTGTTTGAAGGCGACTCGCAGGCGACCACGCTTCCGGATAAAAAATATCTGGTGATGTTCAGCCGGAATGAAACGCGATATGTTTGGGGTGAGTTCTGTTTCAAGAACAAAACCGGAAGCGATTATTACGCCGAACTCTTTTTTAATTTCTACGATGACGCCGGACAGTTCAAGGGAAGAAGTACCCGACTGGTCTACGTTCAACCAAACACATCGGGTCAGTTGTACACGGTGTTTCCATCGTGGGGAAGTGATTCGCCCGGTACGTGGAAAGATGACGCGTACACCATGGAGGTCGTCTTTATGGATGCGTTGATCGCTACGATCCCGTTCCGCGTCAGCGATCATGCGGAAGAAGGACAGGTAAAAGTGATAACCGACCCTTCACAAGTTGTTCACCACGGACCTGCGGTTGTTTCCGGCGCTCATTCAACGCCGGAGGATCTGTTGTTCGAGAGTCTTGCTGAGCTGAATTCCCTTACCGGTCTCGAGAGTGTGAAAGCCGAGGTGAACGAAATGGTGAAGCTCGTGAGGTTTTACCAGGAGTCGGGCAAGGACATTCTTAACCGGTTTTCGCTGCACACGGTTTTTACCGGGAACCCGGGAACAGGAAAGACGACGGTTGCCCGGATTTTGTCGAAGATATATAAAGGCCTCGGCATCCTGGAGAAGGGGCACCTGGTCGAAGTGGATCGGCAGGCACTCGTCGCTGGCTATGTTGGTCAAACCGCGATCAAGACGGCTGAAAAGATCACTGAAGCGATGGGAGGGATCCTGTTCATCGATGAAGCGTATTCGCTGGCCAATGAACGGGGCGCGCAACATGATTTCGGTGCTGAATCCATCCAGGTGATCCTTAAACGGATGGAAGATTTCCGCGGGAAGTTTGGTGTTATTGTTGCCGGTTACACGGAGAACATGCACGAGTTCATCAACTCGAATCCCGGCCTCCGCTCGCGTTTTGACAAGTACTTTCAGTTCGAGGATTACAGGCCCGACGAGATGTTCACCATCGCGTCGGCCATGTTCGCGCGCGAAGACGTGAGACTCGACGACAAGGCTGCCGAACATCTGAAGAGGTATTTTGGTTTCTTATACGAGAACCGCGATCAACATTTCGGGAACGCCCGAACCGTTAGACAAGTTGTCGCCGAAGCGGTGAAGAATCAACACCTGAGATTGGCATCAATGCAAAAGGAAGATCGCACACCGGAATTGATGGAAACGGTAGTATTTGACGATGTGCGGGAGTTCGAGATCCGCGAGCATCGTACACCGACACGTACCATCGGTTTTGGAATCGGAGGTTCTACTTCACGGGACGCGGCGTCGTAGCCAGGATTCACAGATTCAAGAATGGACGACTGACTCTTATCCGCGCCCTCCATCCATAAAGGCAAAGTACCGCGACTTCAGTTTATCATCCCAGTCGTCGGCGTATCTTCCAACGCGGTCGAAGGTACTTTTCACTTCTGATTTATCAAGGCCTTCCAGCTCCCGGATAGATTTGATATAGGTTTTTTCCTTGAAGATCGTAAAGGCCACACCATAGAGCGAATGATTTGCTTCGAGGAGTTCCTTGGTAAACAAGTGCTGATTGTTGACGGGGACGTCGCATACGGGAGCGATTACCTGAAAGTAGCCATAGTTGACCAGGTTTCCCTGCGCGTCCTTGGATTGAAATACATCGACCCACATGCTGGCCGATCCCAGTTTCAGGTTCCATTGCCCGGGTAGTTGTCCCCGGGCGGCCGCGGGATCAATCTGGTATTCGGTCAGCACTTCATCGATAAGTTTGTAGTAGTGTTCTATGGGGTGTAGCATAAGTCGGTGTTTTACTTCCTTTATGAAGGTAGAAAAAAAAGACGGATAAAGGAACGACAATACGACGACACGGTGAGCCTGCTTTTCAAGGTTATTTGGAAGTACTTCGTTTTACCAGATGACATTCACGCTGGCTTCTATGAAACTTTCACCAAGAAAGAGGGTTCTCTCACCGTTGCTAAATATTCGCTCCATCTGGGTTAACGGCGCGCTCTATGGCAACCGTAGCCTCTCCCGATGACTATCGGGTAAAAAGAGCGCTCCGGGAATCAGACGTAATCTACTCGTGAGGCAGAAGAGTCTCCCGATCAACTCCGCCCGCCCCGGCCGTTCGGACAGCCCGTAAAGTGGAGGAACCGATGACCACCGACTTCGCGCCGCTACATCGGGGCACTGGCAGACCGTAGACTGTGACTATGACGACATCGGCTCGCGTCGACAAGTCTTATACCGAAAGCATTGGCCACCAAATCTGGATGTTCCTATTGCTCTCTTAATCTCCTGAAAAAAGTATTGATCAGGACCGTTGCTTCTTCGGCTCTCACGCCCGACGAGACCAGTGTTTTCGGGTGCAGGAGGGGTGAGCTTACGAGTGTATAACCCCGCTGTACGTCGGAAGCACCGTAGACCAGTTTATGCAGTTGGACCCAGTGAAGCGCACCGGCGCACATTACGCAGGGCTCCAGCGTCACGTAGAGTGCACATTCGTTGAGGTATTTGGAGCCGAGATAGTTCGCAGCGGCCGTCACGGCAAGCATTTCTGCATGAGCCGTCGCGTCGGTGAGTTTCTCTGTCTGGTTATGCGCTCGAGCGATAATGCGGTTGTTGACAACGACCACGGCGCCCACCGGGACTTCGCTGATGTCGAGCGCCTTTTGAGCTTCCTTGAGCGCCTCCCCCATAAAGTATTCATCGGAGAAAAGATCCATATCCAATTATTTTACCCGCACCGATTTCATCATTGTTTGGGCGATGGGCTGCCATGTCTGGCGAAGACGTAAGGGTGCATGAAAAGAGAAGACCAAAGTCCGGCCAGATTCCACGAGGTATTGAACATAACTGTATTTGAGTACCGGATCTCTTAGCGACATTTCCTCGCGACTGCCATCGATGCGTGACTCGAACTCGAAATAGATAAACTTTTTGCCATTGACTTCGTGGATGCCTTCATCAATAAAGGTTATTCGGTCGAACATATTGGCGACGCCGGCCTTAAAGAAACTGCGGGCGAGTTCGATGTCATCTTCGCGCCACTGGGTGGCTGAGGTGCTGACGGTGAAGCTCAACAAACGGTCGCTATCGGTGAATGCTGCAAGGGGCTTCCGAACGGAAAAATGCCTTTCCCTGAAGTCCAGCTCATCCATAGGACGCCAATCCCTGGGCACAGCGACGGTTATACCGTCGGCGATTTTTGTCTTGACGAGTTTTGGCTGATCAAAGGATGAAAGGAACAGAATCGAGAGCACCAACAGAAAAAACCGTCGCGGCATAGGACTTTAGTTTTGTTATTATGAATGGGAAAAGTGAACTATTATTAACTTCGCGGCTGCCCTAATCGAATGTCCAGGCTGGCATCCGTGTGGGGCGTCCACTATCGATTGCAAATTAATTATTTCTCACATGTTACGAACGCATACATGCGGTGAACTGAGGCTAAATGATGTCAGAAAGCAGGTCACGCTCTGCGGATGGGTACAGCGCGTGCGTGATAAGGGCAGTGTCCTTTGGATCGATTTGCGCGACCGTTACGGGATCACTCAACTCATATTTGACGAGAGTAAGACGGACGCAGGTTTGATGACCGAGGCGCGCCAGGTCGGTCGCGAGTACGTTTTGCAAGCCGAGGGTATCGTGGTGGAACGCCTGTCAAAGAACGACAAGATGGCGACCGGCGATATCGAAATCCTCGTATCCAAACTGACCGTACTCAACACGGCGAAGGTACCGCCTTTTACTATTGAGGATGAAACCGACGGGGGCGATGAGTTGAGAATGAAATACCGATACCTGGACCTTCGAAGGAACCCGGTCAGGGAAAGCCTTCAGCTCCGCCACCGAATGGCACGGGAAGCGCGTACGTATCTGGATGGGCATGGCTTTATCGAGGTGGAGACGCCCGTGCTTATCAAATCAACTCCGGAAGGTGCCCGCGATTTTGTGGTGCCGTCAAGAATACACCACGGTGAGTTCTATGCGCTGCCGCAATCGCCGCAGACCTTTAAGCAGCTACTGATGGTCTCCGGCTTCGATCGCTATTACCAGATCGTAAAATGTTTCCGCGACGAAGATCTCAGGGCCGACCGTCAGCCGGAGTTCACACAAATTGACTGCGAGATGTCGTTTGTCACGCAGGA
>CAZIAG010000259.1:0-5824 GCA_964537375.1 uncultured Roseivirgaceae bacterium | reverse complement strand
GGCTTCTTTGAACGTGTCGACGACCTCGTCCTTTTCCACGTCGCCGACACCCGCGTGCCATTGGGACCGTCGGCCGCCGCGGCTTGAGTGAAAGGTTCGAAGATCCTGGTAACTTGATCGGGTGCGATACCGGGTCCCGTATCAGAAACCCGGATCATGGCGGTTATTGAATCGCCTTGCTTTTCTCCCTCAACAGCTACTTCAACGCTACCCTGTCGTGTGAACTTGATAGCGTTCCCGACAAGATTGCTCAATACCTCTTTTAAGCGCAACGCATCACCGGTAACACCGCATTGATTGAAGATTTCATCGACGCTCAATTGCAGCTTTAGTCCCTTTCTATGTGCACTGAATTGAAATGCCGCGATGACCTCATCCGCGAGGAGCCGCAGATTCAGAGGTTCGGTCCGGAAGTCAATTTTGCCTGCTTCGACACGTGCCGCATTCAGCACATTGTTCACCAACTCAAGCAGATATTTATTGGAGGCACCAATGATCTGAATGTATTCTCGTTGTTTCTCGGTCAGGGGCATTTCCGAAAGCACTGAGCAGAACCCCATGATGTTGTGGAGCGGCGTGCGAATCTCATGGCTCATGCTTGAGAGGAAATCTTCCCGCGCCCGGGCAAGCTGTTCTGCTTTTCCCTTTGCCACTTCCAGCTGTTTTCGATAATGGGAGGCTCTTGCCACATCGCGAATGATGAGGATGAGGAATATCGCGCTGAGTGAGAATCCGGCGAAGCCGATCAGTAACATAATTCGCGTCGCGCCGAGGGAGATCGCTTCCGCTGTCGCAACCTTTGTTGCTGCATCTTCTTCCTCGCGGGCTTTAATGTCGTCAATGATCGATCGAATATTGGAGATGAGCACCTGGTTTTGATCGAGGAGGACGAGCTCCGTCTGGTTGAGTTGTTTGATGAGCCCGATCTCTTCCTGCATTGTGCGGTGGAGTATTTCCTTTACCACAAGCATGGTGGAATCCAGAAAATAGTCCCGGACAATACTGCTGTCCACCGCGACGTCATAGGTGTACACGGATTCGTTTTCGACCGTTCGGATGGTATCTATTTTCGTGTTGTCGCCACCAAAGATTTTTCGCACGAAACCACGAATCCCTTTGAAGTCGTCGGGCGTAATTACGATTTCTTCCTTCTCGACGGGAATCGTGTATTTCTTTAGGATGTCTCGACGGAGAAATTGTTTATCGATATGAACCGTGTCCCTCAACTCCTGACCAATCTTCTTGATTACCTCGCCGGTAAAGAGATTAGCTTCGCGAGCCCTTTTCAATTCCAGCAGGCTTGCGAGGTAATGCGTCTTCATCCTGAATATAGCCTGTAGTGTGTCGAGCCTCTTTATCTGGATCGTATCGTCGGAAAGGAGTTGTTGCAGGTTGAGAAGGTCCTGTTCGATTCCCTTGGTTTTCTCCTGGTAAATTCGCTGTGAGAGAGTGTCTCCGGTTAGAATGAAAGACTGAATGTGGTTTTCGGCCTCGATGATTTCCTGGAGCGTATTGTTGATTGTAGTGAGGTTCTGGCTAGGCTTACTTAGCTCGCCGATCGCCGTAGCCAGCGATTGATAGTTGGAATAATTCCAGAAGAAGACACACGCGATGGTTGCGCCAAAGACGACCAGTACGCTCCAGATCTTCAGGGTTAAGGTCCGGTGGCCAGGGGTGTTGCGTTTCATCGTACTTCAAAGGTACGGCTTTGAAAAGATTTTGTCTTCCCGGCAGCCGACAGTGTGTAAAAAGCGAAATCCGGACCGGTGTTTCTGGGAGAGACTGTTTTAAAAAACGAAGGGACGGTCATAAACCGTCCCTCTGTCATTCGGAGGCGTTGTTTAAGAGATCACCTTACCGTCTTTGTCGAGCTTTACGGTCTTGGTTTCCCCGTCCTTCGAGAGCTCAACCTCGTACTGATCGGAGCTCTTGAGGTGGTAGGCTGCACTTACTGTCCAATCTTTGTACTCTTCACCGCTCAGCGTGGTCTTCACCGTCTCAGGCAGTTGATCTGCATTGATCTTCTCTTTTTCGTCCTGAACCACAACCCGGTTGTTTGCGTCTGATGCGATCGTGGTAGCGAATGATCCTGCGGTCAGGAACGCAACAGCGCATGCAATAAATAATCTCTTCATGGTAATTAACGTTTTGTTTGAACAATGCCGATCCTTATGACAAGGAAGGTGCCATTTGAGACAAGAGTCACGTATTGCAGTCTGAGGGCGGTTTTTGGAAACAACTCCAGCGATAAGTTGTTTGACGATTCGACAAATTGTTGAAGAATTCGACGATAGACGGACCTAATGTTCAGGCACATTGGCCGTTTTGGCCCGCGCCCGGGACTGAATTGACTTAACAGACGCAGTCGACTATCGCATTTCCGCTTCGTAGTCTACAAAGACGTCTTTGATGTCCTTGTCGGTAATCTTCGAGGGGTTCCGGGAATGACTGTCGAGTTCCAGAAGGATGATACGCTGATCGCTAAGGGTTGCGCGAAGTTTTTCGATATCCTTGTCGAACTCGCTGTTGCGACGCGATGATTTGAGCGCATACTTCCGGGCGAACTCATCCCCTGCGGCCTGTATCTTGTTGCGAATGTCGATGCTGCTCTTCAATAGATCCAGTATCCGGTCCTTCGAACGACCGATCACTTCGGTAGCTTCCAGCGTGCCCAGCGTTAAGACGGTGGTTCCTCCAATACCGGAAACGATCTTGGATTGATCCTGCTTGTCGATCACCACCGGTGTGATACCCGTTACTGCACCGAGCGAAGCGTTGAGTATCGAACGATTCTTTTTTCCTTTGCGCGCCTTCTTGTATTCGACATTGAGCTTTTTCTGATTGTCGTCGAGTTGTTGGATCAGGATAAATGCCTCAACGAGATTCGACCGGTATTTTCCAAAGAGGTGTGCATCCTTTTTCTCGAGGTTTTCAGCGTCATTGACAATGACCCGTATTCTCCTTTGCGTTCGGTTGTTCGACTTGTCAATGGCGAAGAACGTAAGTTCGATGGCCAGCTTCTTTTGTACATCGTCAGTGAACTCGTATCCCGGGGTCCAGAGAAATTCGTATTGAAGAGGTGTATTTTGTTTGAGGGCTGCGTCGGGAACACGTGTATCATTTGACACAAAACCTGCACTACGGATGTTGTCATCGCCGTTCGGGTCGGACAGGTAGATCTTGAGGTTCAGCGTTTCATCTTCCTTGATCGAGACAAGCGTGTCGACCGGCACGATGAGGAGTTCTGGTGGCAGGTCGAGCTGGGTTTGCGCGATTTTGATCTTTCCCTTGGTCTCAGCCTTTGAGGGCTGGTCTTGCACAATAAACTCAAGAAACAACGGGTTCGAGCGCAGCGCCGAGAACTGGCTTCTGGAAGGGGTCCAGCGAAGCACACCCTGTGATGTTAACTCGGAACCTTCAGGCATTTGATGCTGCATCGCTTGGAAGACCAGCGGATCACCGTCTGGGTCATAGACATACTCCTGCGGAATTTGATAAGTATTGCTGGTTGCCTGCCTGACATAGAATACGGGCAAGTCCTCAACAACCGGCGGTCGGTTGACGTGGTTTACTGTAAAAGTCACCTGTTCACGGACGCGGCCCCCATCGTGCCACCGTGCTTCAAAGAACACGGTAAGTTCGCGACTGAGGTCGACGCGATCGGCGAAATCGAACGAGGGTTTCCAACGGAAATTCCCTAATGAATCGAACTCGATCCCCGTGTCCTGGGCACCTTCAATCGAAAAGAATGCGGAGTCGCGATTCGCCCGTATGCGAAAGCTCACTTCCTCGTTTTCGTTCACCACATCCCACCCATCGATATTTGGAAAAATAAGCTTGCGCCCACCCTGGGCGAAGGCGTTGAGGGTCAGAAGGGAGAAAACAAAAACGACAACAGTTTGCTTCACGGTATCAGGTCAATGGTATCAGAAACAGGACGTAAATTTAGCAAGAACAGAATTGCCCGCTGTGTCGCGTACTAAAAACAGGCAAACTGCCTCTAATTTCTTCCAGGACGTCTATGACGTAGTCCGGCTTATCCCCAGGGGCCGGGTCACCAGTTATGGTGCGATCGGTAAATACCTGGGTCTGAAATCGAGTGCAAGGATGGTCGGATGGGCGTTACACGGATGCCCTGCGGATGTTCCGGCCCACAGGGTGGTCAACAGTTCCGGTTTGTTGACTGGTAAACACCATTTCAAAACCCCTACGACCATGCAAAGGTTCCTGGAAAAGGAAGGAATCAAGGTCGAAAACGACAAAGTGAAGAATTTCAAAGACGTGTTTTGGGATCCGTCGATGGAACTCCTCTGAAGTGTGCTCAATCTGAGACGCATTCTCCCAAATTGGATCATTTATCAACCGGCATGCTCCGTGTTTGGCGAAAAAAATGCGTTTTACTTACATCGGCATAATGTTGGATAGAGAAAATGTGTTCTTACAACAATGAAAAAGTTTATCGTATTGTTGGGATTTGTTGTGCTCTTGAGCACAACATTGGCTCTGGGAGGGAATGATCCCGTTGAGATCGTTCGAAGCAAACAGAAGGACCTCTTTGTGATCAAGGCAGACAGGGAATTTGTGGGTGCTAAGGTGGAGATTTTCTACTCGAATGGCGATGTGGTGACGCGACAAATTCTTCAGAAGCGTCGCATGATCGTGGACTTTGCCCACGTTAAAGAGGGTGAGTACATCATCAGGGTGTCGAAGGGTGAACGTATCGAGGAGTTTGAGTACCGAAAGGTATAAGCACCCTGTTTTTCAGGTGATTTGGTTGAGGGGTTGGTTTTAGTCTGCAACAGGCTGCCTTCGTGGTGGCCTGTTTGCATTTATGGGGCACCACGAGTCCGCAGAGGTCAAAGGCGCTCCACCCGCTCGCCTCTCTTCTGGATCAACAACAGCCCCACAAAGGTCAGTGCTCCGTTCACGGCCATGATCTCGTAACTGAAAACATAGCCGTTGAACCACACCTTTGAGTTCAGGCTGATCACATAGGAAATTGCGGGGGCCAGTGTGCAGACTAAGGGTACCAGGCGATCCCTGACCTGGTAGCGGGTGAACAAACCAAACGTAAAGAGCCCCAACAGGGGGCCATAGGTGTAGCCGGCTACTTGCAAAACAGCATCAATCACACTTCGGTCGTTCAACTCACGGAAAATGACGATCACAATAAGGAAAATCAGTGAGAAGGCTACGTGAACGATAAACTTCTGACGTTTTTTTACGCTCTCGGGTTTGTCTTTAAAGTTCAGAAAATCGATACAAAACGAAGTCGTAAGGCCAGCCAGGGCGGAGTCGGCGCTCGCGTATGAGGAAGCGGTGATTCCCAGGAGGAAGAAAACTCCCACGAGAAGGCTGAAATTGTTCAATGCCAATGACGGGAACAAATCGTCAGTGGATTCGGGAATCGGAATGTTGTGCTGGGCGCTGTATAGATAGAGTAACACGCCCAGGGTCAGGAAAAGAAGGTTGACGGCGACCAACGTGAGGCTGAACCAGAACATATTCTTCTGAGCATCCCCAACGGTCTTGCAGGTAAGGTTCTTTTGCATGATCTCCTGGTCCATCCCGGTCATGGTCACCGTGATGAGGGCGCCACCGATAAACTGTTTCCAGAAGTACCAGGGAGAATTGACGTCGTCGAAGTAGAACATCTTCGAATAATCACTCTCCCGGACTGTCGTCACGAGACCCGACAATGACAGTCCAAGATCCGCCGAGATCTGCCATACGGTGATAGCAACGGCGGAGACCAGGAAAAGGGTCTGGAACGTGTCTGTGTATACGATCGTCTTGATACCTCCCCGAAACGTGTAAACCCAAA
>CAZIAG010000258.1:0-5827 GCA_964537375.1 uncultured Roseivirgaceae bacterium | reverse complement strand
TGAAACGCACCGTCTGTCGTGTCACGGTAAATATTCGGATAAACATTTGAGAAATACTCTTCCGATACCATCTTGAAATACCCATCCTTCACCTGATCGAAATAGAATTCCTGCGTTTGATTGTTCTTGATCCGAAAGATTCGTCGAATATATCGTTGTTGCTTCGTGTTGAACCCTTCGAACTTTACACCCGTAAACCTCCACGATGGATTTTGATTGTGAAATTGATTACGACGCTCGGCCAATGAATCACAGGAAATTCTCCTTTCGATCTTGCCCTTGATTTCGTCCATCTGTCGGAGCGTCTGAACGTACCCGCTGTCGATAAGACTCCTGACCCGGTTGAAATCAAATGATGTATAGCTCGTAAGGTTGGGCTGAATGTAAACGCCGTTCGCCGGCACGGCGCTCGGATCCGATTTGTCCAACAACATATAGATCAGCGATCGCGAAATAAGTTTGTCGTCCTGGCCGTAAGGATATTCGTTGAATATCTTGGACGACACATTGCAACCGATGATAACGTCCGGATTAAACTCTTCCTTAAGAACATCCACGGGGAAGTTGTTATAAACGCCGCCGTCGAAAAGATACCGTCCGTCGACACGAATGGGATTGTAGAAAAACGGTACAGTCTGCGTTGCGCGGAGCGCATTACTCAAATGACCATCCTTCAGGATCACCTGGTTCTGCGTAAAAATATCCGCCGCCACCACGCGCAACGGCACAAACAAGCTGTCGAAGTTGTTTCCGGAGACCGCCGACGCCAAGGCCATTTTTTCGGCGAGCGCG
This sequence comes from uncultured Roseivirgaceae bacterium, assembly GCA_964537375.1. GTDB lineage: Bacteria > Bacteroidota > Bacteroidia > Cytophagales > Cyclobacteriaceae > Chryseosolibacter. The sequence continues at coordinate 5,035 of CAZIAG010000258.1, read as the reverse complement.
AAGTTCAGCGAAACATCACTGGCGAGGCTGGAATTGATCTGGAAATTGAAGATCGAGTCCAGCGAAAGATTCACCTTCAGAAACGATGGATTATCCTCGGCCTTGTGGTAGTAGTAGTTGAACCCCCGTTCGGGCAATCCATTCACCCACCTAAGGAAATCCTCGGAAAGCACAATGGATTCAATGTAATCCGGACTCATTCCGGCGGCATAGCACCCCGCGATGATGCCGCCCATGGATGTCCCAACCACATAATCTATCGGAATGTCGTTTTCCTCAAGCGCTTTCAATACGCCCACGTGGGCGAGCCCCTTCGCCGCACCCCCACTGAGAACCAACCCCACCTTTTGCGGAAAGGCCGTCGTCGTGAAAAGAAACCCTATGAGAATTAAAAGGAGGGACCTCATCGAGTGACATTACGAGCGTACAACGAAAAAAGTTAACGAAAAGCACCCGAAAGCTTGAAATCTCAAGATGTCCCGGGACTTCAGGAGCCCTTGATGGAAGCAAATGCTTGTTCCATTTGCTCTTTCGCAGGGAACGTTATCGCATCCAGGCGTCGAGTCAACTCATCACGAAGCAACTCAAACGGCTCCATTAATTCTTCTTTCACCGGTGCCGAAGGTGGCAATTCAACCCGGAGAGCATCCACTTGCCTGCCATTTTTCCAGAACCGATAGCACAGATGGGGCCCTGTGGCCAACCCGGTGCTGCCTACATAGCCGATGACCTGACCCTGCCTGACCCTCACTCCCGGACGTACTCCGGAGGCGATCCGCGACATGTGCAAATACTGAGTCGTGTAGGTGCTGTTGTGCTTGATCTTTACATAGTTCCCGTTGCCTCCACGATAGGTAGCCTCGAGAACAATACCATCACCCACAGAGCGAATAGGGGTTCCCGCAGGAGCCGCAAAATCCGTCCCGAGGTGAGCCTTCCAGCGTTTCTGCACCGGGTGAAATCGCCGGGGATTGTACCGGGAACTGATGCGCGTAAACTCGATGGGATATTTCAGCAACGCCTTGCGAAGACTCTTGCCGTGTTCATCAAAATAGTCCAGCCCATCACCTTGATCAAATGGAAACGCATAGTATTTGTTTCCGAAATGCTCAAAATAGATCGCTTCAATTTTCCTTATGCCGATCGAGCGCCCATCCACCACATCCTCCGAGTAGATCAGCTTGAATTTGTCACCCTTCTGAAGTCGCTGAAAGTCCACCTGCCATCCAAAGATGTCGACGAAGCGGTTGGTGAGGTCAGGCCCAATGCCGAGTTCCTCGATCGCTTGAGACAGCGAAGACTGAATGACGCCCGCCACCGTCTTCTCCACGGTTTCTATTTCACGCTGAAAAAGGTCAACGGAAAGGGTGTCGCCGAACTTGAAGACGACGTATTCAACAGGGTTCGGCTCATACACAAACGCGGCCGCTCGTGCGATTGAATCCTTATTTACAATGACCGTGTATTTTCGGTCAGGCGTGATCTTGCGTGGATCAAAAATGCTTTTCGGGATGCCGGATAACGCATGGATCATGCTTGCTGGGACATTGTATTGCGAAAAGATATCGCCGAGGCGCTGATTGCGCCGGATCTTGTCCTCGATCACCTCGTGATGGTCCTGGATTACCATGCCATAGAGCACGCGCGGTTGTTTCACCGGAAGGTAGATGTCGAGCGTGTCAAGTGCTTTAGCGCTTAGTCTATCCGTTATGTCAACGGTACTCTGATAGTACGCCATGCCTCCCGCCAGGAGCAACATGACCAGAAAGGCAAAAAGTTGTTTGGGCATCGTTGGAAAAGTTTAAAAAATATGCACGCGTCCAAAGATACTGAGTTGAAAAACATACGATACACTCAGGCAGGCCATCCATCGGCTTTCCTGCAAAGATAAATGTGGCCGTATTGAAAAAAAAGAAGCGACCGTATTTCCTCCGGAAACCGCGTATTAGCGGTACTTAACCCCGGTTCAAGTATAAATCCCTGTAAGTTTTTTTACCTCTTTCGAGGAATTCAATGAAATTATTTACGTTCCGGTCATAGTCCTTCGGCCACGCCAATACGCGCTCATCCTTGCCCACGAGTACATAGAAAGGCTGCGCATTGTGGTCAAGCCTGCGAATCTGCAGATCCGCATTCTGCTTACCGATGGTCTTCTTCACCTTGTTGTCATAAGCAGAGACATACCACTCCTCCTCCGGAAGCTCCCTTTTCTCATCGACATACAGCGCGACAATGACGTAGTCGTTTTTCAGGATTTCAAGTACACGGGGATCGGCCCACACCGTTGCCTCCATTTCTCGACAGTTCACGCAACCATGCCCGGTGAAATCAATAAACAAAGGCTTGTTTTGCTTTCGCGCACAGTCGAGCGCCTGCTCGTAATCGAAGAAGCCTTTCAACCCATGCGGGAGATGCAGGAAGTCAGCATATTTCGGCTCTCCGCATTCCGCATGCTGACTTTCATCTGTTTTCGCGGCCAACAAATTGAAGTCGTGGGTGTACAACGGAGGAAGATATCCGGCCAACGCCTTCAGCGGCGCACCCCAGAGGCCGGGGATCAGGTAAATGACAAAAGAAAACGTCGCGATCGCAAGCATCAGCCTCCCAACCGAAACCTTCTCTACGACCGAATCGCCAGGTAAACGAATCTTTCCAAGGAGGTAAAATCCCAGCATCGAAAAGATTACAATCCATATCGCAATGTTGAGGTCGCGATCGAGAAGACCCCAGTGGTAAGCCTGGTCCGCAATGCTGAAGAACTTGAAAGCCAGCGCCAGCTCCAGGAAGCCGAGTGAAACCTTCACGGAATTTAGCCATCCGCCCGACTTCGGCATGCTCTTCAACACTTCCGGTAAAATCGCGAACAAGGTGAACGGGAGTGCAAACGCAAAAGAGTACGACAGCATCATCAAAACAGGTTTCAACACCTGCCCGCCCGCCGACAGCACCAGCACACTACTCACAATCGGTACGGTGCAACTGAATGAAACCAGAACAAGCGTGAAAGCCATAAAGAAGACACCCGTAAGGCCCCCTTTTTCCGCTTTTTGGTCAATCTTGTTGACGAGCTTGTACGGCGCGTTGATCTCGAACAAACCGAAGAACGACAGGGCAAAGACAATGAAGATCGCGAAAATGAAAAGGTTTAGCGCCCAGTTCGTGGCCAGCGCATTCAAACCCTCCGGACCGAGCAACACGGCGAACAGCGTTCCCGCCGAAGAATAGAGCACAATGATCGATAAGCCAAAGATCAACGCCTTCCGGATACCCTCTTTCTTCGATTGCGCATCCTTCAAAAAGAAGGTGACTGTCATCGGAATCATCGGAAACACACAAGGCGTTATCAAGGCAACCAGGCCGGCGACAAAGGCAATCACCAGCAAGGCCCAGAACGACTCGTTTCCATAGGTTGGTTCGCCTGCCAGTATAGTCGGATCGAGAATAGGGCCTTGAATTTCACTAAAGCTCTCGGTGTTTTCGGGCTCGACCGATGCCGTCGTATCCCCTGCGGCGTCCTCAATCCTGGCAGTCGATTCTTTTCCTGTAGAACTTTGTTCAGCCTGTTCCTCTTTGATTTTGGGGGTCGCTTGCTCGTTAGTTTTCGGTTTGGTGGTTCCCTTTGGCGTGGCTCCCGTCACCTTGAAGTTGTTGAAGACAAAGTCTTCTTCCAGCGGAATACAACTTCCGTCTATTTCAGTACATACCTGGTAGTCGGCAACGGCAGAGATGGAAACCGGATTTCCGGTGATTCGAACTTTCTGACGGAATTCCGCATGCCCGACAAATACGCGAACATCGCATTCGAATATTTCATCGTACTTATCCTTCGGATCGACCGGGGTCAATTGACCCACCAATTCATATCCGGATCCGGCTTCAAATTTGAACTCAGCCGGAATGGGCCCGCAATCCGGATCGAAATCGCTGGAGTACATGTACCATCCGTCGTCGATGGTAGCTTTGAAAATCAACTCGACCTCATCGCCTATGCGAACATCGGTTTTTGAAATGCCGGTAGTCCAACTGGCAGGTTTTCGAATCTGGTCGTATCCGTTACCGGCATGGACTTCTCTCCCATCGCGGATAACCGGATCAGACAGGTCAACGCTATTCCAAAACTTGGTGATTACAATCGCTGTAACGAGAGTCAGCGAAAGCGCAATGCTACGCATCATAGGATTTTTTCTCAAAAAAGGCTGGCATCAAGCGATCTGCCAGATTAAACAAAGTGCTAAGATAACGAGTTTGGTTTCAAAAAAGTTGACGGTGTTATGTCAACGGAAAATCTCGGCGGATTGGCGTTGTTAAAGGTTTATATCGGGCTGGCCCCTGAGCAGATCTTCGAAGCGTTCGCGTTCGCGGATCAGCAAAGGTTCTCCGTTGAGAATGAGCACCTCCGCCGGGCGCAGCCGCGAATTGTAATTGGAAGCCATCGAGTAACCGTAAGCCCCGGCATTCTTTATCGCCAGGATGTCGCCTTCCCGAACCTCGTTCAACTTTCGATCGGATCCAAGAGTATCTGTCTCGCATATATAACCGACCACAGTATACAGTTTCTGAGGGCCGTCCGGATTGGAGATGTTGACGATATCATGCCAGGCGTCATACATCATCGGCCGGATGAGGTGATTGAGGCCGGTGTCCACACTGACGAAGGTGACAGACGGCGTTTGTTTTACTACGTTCACCGTGGCAAAGAGATGCCCAGCCTCACTAACGATGAATTTGCCCGGCTCAAAATGCATCTCGAGCTTTCGCCCGTACCCGAGGCAAAACTCGTGAAACGCGCGGGTTAACTTCAGCCCAAGGTCGTACACGTTCGTCACGTTGTCTCCTTCCTGGTACGCTACCTTGAATCCGCTTCCAAAATCGATAAACCGCAAGTCCGGAAAATCGCGCGCCACACCAAACAAAATCTCCGCCATTTTCAGGAACACGTCGCTTTCGGAGATGTCCGATCCCGTGTGGATGTGAAGACCATTGACCTTCATGTCATAGGCTTTAACGATCTCCTGAATCTCGGGCAATTGGTCTA
>CAZIAG010000257.1:2697-5838 GCA_964537375.1 uncultured Roseivirgaceae bacterium | reverse complement strand
AACCATGGACCCTGCCAGACGCTCTCTCAAACAGGTGAGCATCGAGTCTGCCGCGGAGGCAGATCACCTCTTCTCGATGCTTATGGGCGATGAGGTAGCACCCAGGCGCGAGTTTATCGAAAAGAACGCGAAGTACGCCCGCATCGACATCTGATCGGTTCGGCGCTTTTTTTCGGGTTTTTTCATTTTTTCGTTTTTCTATCATGGCGGACGTTGCATCAATTGGGTTGGGTAAAATCACTCATCAGGTTGATGAGAGCAATTACATTAGTCGTGACCTCAGCTGGTTACAGTTCAACTATCGTGTACTGGACCAGGCGAGGAATACCGAACGAACGATTTTCGACCGCCTGAGATACCTTTCTATTACCGCTTCCAACCTCGACGAGTTCTGTACGATCCGTTTGGGCAGCCTTTACAACTACATAGATTACGGGAAGGAACGCTTCGATTACAGCGGGCTGAGGGAAGAGCCGTTTCGAAAACTTCTCCTCACGGAGATGAAACGATTCTACCAGGACCAAAACGAGTATTTCGTTAATCATCTCAAACCCTTGTTCCTGGAGAACGGTTTTGCGATCACCAGCTATGAAGAGTTGTCCGTAGAGAGTATTCACAAGGTGAATGAGTACTTTATGCACACCATCTTCCCGATGCTCACGCCGATGGTGTTCGACACGTACCACACCTTTCCCGTGCTCATGAATAACCGCCTTCTCTTTGGCGTCGTGACGAAGGCACCCGCGGAGTCGCAAACGCCGCAGAAGGTGTCGTTTATTCAGGTGCCTAACAACCTGCCGCGCTTCTATGAGATTGTGGCGGACGATGTCATCCAGTTCGTTCCAGTCGAGGAAATCATATCAAAGAATATTCACCATCTCTTCAGGAACGTCGAAATCGCCAGCATCAATCTTTTCCGAATTAACCGGAACGGCGATTTTACACTTGAAGAGAGCGAAGACATTGAATCGAATTTCCTGGAGGAGCTGAAGCGGAAACTGAAGACCCGGCGATCCGGGCGCGTCGTTCGCCTCGAGGTCCAGGCAGACCCCGACCCATGGATGATGCGATTGCTGAAGATCCAATGGGACCTGGATGACTACAACATCTTTCCGGTGCCGAAGGGAAGCCTGTTTGATTTTACCGGCCTCCTGCAGATCGTCGGACACAAAGAGTTCCGCGCCCGGCGTTCGCAACCGCCGGCCCCGGTAAAGCCTCTCAACTATCCGGAGGGTGAAGGTCATGACCTTTTTGAAGTACTGAAGGAAAGGGATATTCTCCTTCATCATCCTTACAACTCCATGGAGCTGGTGCTCGAACTGCTCGAGAAAGCGGCGGATGACCCTTATGTATTGTCAATAAAGATCACGATCTATCGCGTGGCACGCGACTCCAGGGTCACTGCTGCCCTGCTGCGCGCCGCGGAGAATGGGAAGCACGTGTCGGTGCTGTTTGAAGTCAAGGCCCGGTTTGACGAGGAGAATAACTTGCGGGAGGCACAACGCCTTCAGAAAGCAGGCTGTTTTGTTATTTACGGCGTAGGAAGCCTCAAGACGCACACAAAGCTTCTGCTGGTCGTTCGAAAGGACAAGGACGAGAAGGTATACCGGTATGTCCACCTTTCCAGTGGGAACTACAACGAGGTGACCTCGCGTCAGTACGTCGATATTGGGCTGTTGACTACACGCGAGGTTTATGCACATGATGTGTCCGAGTTCTTTAACGTTATCACAGGACATTCGCAGCCCAGCAGCTACAAGAACCTGATCACTTCTCCCAGGGATATGCGGATACAGTTGTGCAATTTGGTGAAGAGAGAAGCAGAGAACGCCCGCAATGGAATTCCGGCCGGAATTGTCATCAAGCTGAATTCTTTGCAGGATAAGGAGCTCATAGATGAACTTTATGCCGCCTCACAGGAGGGGGTACCGATAAAGCTCATTGTGCGTGGTATGTGCTGCCTGCGACCACGGAGAAAGGGCCTCAGTGAAAACATCGAGGTGATATCGATCGTGGGCGAGTACCTGGAACACTCACGTATCTACTACTTCCGCAACGGGGGTAACCCGAAGGTTTACATTGGCAGCGCTGATGCCATGGTGCGAAGTTTTGACCGCCGTATCGAGTCGCTGTTTCTCCTGGAGGAGGAGATCCTGCGGAAACAGGCGATAAACAACCTGCGCTTCAATCTCATGGACAACGTCAATTCATACGTGATGCAGGAGGACGGTAGCTATGTCGTGAAAGAGCAGGACGGTGAACCGCCATTTAATATTCACCGCGAATTCTACAACGTCACGCGTGAGACGGTCATGAATGCTGAACTCTTTGAGTGATGCGTACGCGACCGGCTTTGGTGATCACGTGCCCATGGCCCTGTTGACGGGCATGTCCTACCGATATTGATAGTACTGCGGACATTCGGGATCCTTGTGAATCCCCCGCAATATAGACCGGAAATTCAGCATGAATTCGTGTGTTCCGTTGGAATGTGCGTTAATATCGCTTGTGGTGAGGTCATACGAATATCCGAAATGTATCTTATCACTGATCTTCAAATCGATATACGTGATGAATGAGTCGCCGAGCCGGTAGGAAGTGCCGAGACTGAAGACGTCGTAGAAGATCACGGCCGTGTTGATGTCAAAACTCAGCGGTTGACCCTCCTGGGTTCGAATGAGCATGGAAGGGCTCAGCTTCACGTTATTCATACGATCCAGGGACATGATAAAGCCGCTGCGAATGAAATAGTAGCGGGCTTCTCTTATTTCCGCCAGAATATCTTCTGCGGACGTGGCCACCTTGTTGTTGAGAATAAAAGGAACGGAAAATCCGGCGAAGAAACTTTTCTTGCTGAAGAAAATACCGGCCCCGAAGTTCGGCTTCACTTCGCCAATGATGTTGGTGAAGGAAACATCGCCCGGGTTTCTCAGATCAATTCCGTCGAAATTCACTCCAAGAACGTTTACTCCCGCCTGAAGTCCCATCGACAGCGTAGCCTGCTGAAGGTGGATCTTGTAAGCGTAGCTGCCGTAGATATGATTGTTCTTGTAGCTACCGATTTCGTCGCGGTTGACCATGAAACCGACGCCGATCTTGTTTTTCATCAGCGAGGTATGCGCTGAAAAATTAAGCGTCCGC
>CAZIAG010000257.1:0-2687 GCA_964537375.1 uncultured Roseivirgaceae bacterium | reverse complement strand
CTGATTGCGATACATGGCGGAAGCACTAAACTGAACGTGTGCCCCGGCATAAGCGGGATTGATCACGAGTTCATTGAAGTAATACTGCGTGAATACGGGGTATTGCTGGGAATAGGCAGCTGCAAAAAAAGCGAACAGCTGCACTATCGTCAATACGTGTGTCTTCAACAAGAGTCTCATCGCGCTTATCATTTAACGATCTCCAGGTATCCCGAAACGACGGCTGAACCATCGTTTTTGTTGACGATATAGTAGTAGGTGCCATCGGGCAGATCCGTACCCATCAGGCTAACACCCTTGTTCGACCGGCCGTCGAAAAATATGTCCGTGTTGTTGTAGCCGTGTGCTTCATACACAAGAGTCCCGGCGCGGTTATAGATCTTCACCGAGTTATTCGGGTAGTTCTCAATACAGTTGATGTGGAAGATCGGGTTTTGGTCGTCGCCATTCCTCGATATCCCGTTAAATGCATTGACGTCAGGCAACACCGTCACCTCCTGGCGTTCAACACAGCCGGACGTGGTAATTACTTCAACACTGTAGTAACCCGCTTCGATGTTCGAAAGAATAGGCCCCGTGGCGATCTGTGCCGCACCTGCGTACCAGGTAATGCTCCTCAGCTCGACCGAATTGAGCAGGTTCAACGTCACCGACCCGTTAGGCTCCCCGTTGCTGTCATAACCACCGTCGGGGTTTATGCCGAACACGGAACAGCTCGGGTTCGTAACCAAAAAGACGAATTCCGGGTACAGGGGTTGATCCAGGATCTCTCCGCTGCCAGGTGCCGAAATACAACCTGTAGCCCTGCTGGTGGCCGAGACATAATAGGTAGCCGGTGAAAGCGGGCTGTATATCTCGCCGATGTTAGCCGCAAGCGTTGTATCGGGTGCAGGCCCAGGATTGCTGTTGTACCAGTGGAAAATGAAATCACTGGTGTTCCCATGGATTGATGCACTCAGTGCACCGTTATCGTCTTCACAACTTGTATCATGCGTCAGTACATCAACCGTGGGAACCGGAATTTTAATGAACCGTTCTTCGATGGTAACGGCCGTCGTATCGGAACAACCGGAAACCAGGTGGGAAGCGATGACCGAAAATGTTCCGGCCGGAAGATTCCCATAAGTTGCGCCATTGTATACCGACGCACCCACGGGAGGAGTTCCGTTGTACCAGTTGAAATGATAGTTGACGACATTGCCATTGACCGATGCGGTGGCCACGCCGTCCGGCCTGCTTGGGTCACATATGGTAAGCGGGGCGAGTTCCAATGCCGTTACAACCGGGAATACCCTGCCATCTTCAACGACAACTGTATCCGGCTCGCTTTGACAGAACGTGTCCGTGGGATCAACGGCCACGACGGTGTAGCTACCAATAGCCATCCCGTCATGTTGTTTGCCGGTATAGTCGGCCGTGGCGTCAACCGTTGTGCCCTCGAACCAATTATACGTGTACGCATTACCGTTGGCACTGATGACGGTCGCGAAGATGGAGCCGTTGTCCGTCATACACGAGGTCACAGGCGATGCCGAAGAGGTCAGTTCTACAGGGATTATGTCCAGCGGAAGTGTAAAGGTCTTGTCAACCGAACAGTCATTTGAGTTGTTGACGACTCGTACGGTAAACGTAACCTCAGTCTGACCGGACGGAACGGTGATCCCCGAATGCGTATCGTCGTAGTCTACCGGTGTTCCGCTTGCCGTGCTGCCCGCATACCACGAATAGGTATAACCTGTAGTGCTTGTGCCGCCTGCGCTGGCGACAAGTTCACCGAGCATGTTTGCCGGTTGGAGACAACGTGTAGGTAATGTGAAGTCAGCTAACGAGACCGTGACCGTACCGACCGTTTGGTCCTCGACGGCAAACGCAATGAGCGCCGAAGAACATTCAAGACCCGTAGTGCCTGATGTCTTGACTATCTGGACATAGTAGTCGCCGGCCGCAAGGCCATTGATTGTGCTAGCCGTCCCGGGTAACCGGTTCTGATCAGCATCGAACCATTCAAAAGTATAGTCGGCCATGTTAGCGGCAGCACCATCTTCGAGGAGGTTGACCACTGACGCTATCCCGCCCGACATGTCGGAACACATGGTTACGTGAGTCACTTCAATACCACCGGCGGGTACGGCGATGGTCGGTGGATCGTTGATGAGGCTGATGGTTCGCGACGTCATACAAAGCGTCGCACTATTGGTGACCTCGACGGTGTAAAGCCCGGCAGGACGGTTCTGCAGGATTCCTCGACCTCATCGGCTACCGCGGGACCTCGGTCGACCCGCTCAACCTCTTCATATCCGCCGGGCTCACCTCGATCAACCGGCTAGTGACGACCAAGGCCGGCGTCGGGCTTGCAAACGTCCGCGCGGTGCCCGCGGCCGCACGCTATCGGGTAGAGGTGGCCGTCGGCCTGATGGAGGAGTGTGGTTTCACCTTCCCCGCCGGAGGGGGCATCGGCGAGTTCAATCTCCCCAAACATCCCTACCGTCTCTCCGTCATCGCGTTCAGCGGCATGAACATGGTCGCGAACGCCATCGAGAAAGGGTACGCGGTCAAAACAGAGATTGGTGCAGGAACTGTGCCGTTTGAAAAGATAGCGGACGCTACAGCCAGGTGATCCCGCCGTCAGCGTCCTCATCCGTTCTCTTCTCTTCGTGCTGGTTCTTCTGCCGGGCGGCCGCGTCGCC
>CAZIAG010000256.1:0-5956 GCA_964537375.1 uncultured Roseivirgaceae bacterium | reverse complement strand
CTGAAAATGGGAGGCTTTAGGGGTGTAAGGTATTTCTAAAAAAGGTTAAAAACACACCGATCTAGAAACGTTCCCCGCGACGCCTTTTCTTGTCGCTATGGCGTTTTTTCTGCTCCAGCCGGGCTTTGACGGAGGAATTTGTCGGCTTGGTGTGCTTGCGCACCTTTCGACGTATGAAAGCCTGAGCGATCAGTTTCTCAAATTTCTTCGTTGCGACCTCCCGATTTTCATGCTGGGAACGGCTCTCCTGGGCCGTAACAACCAGGAAACCACTGGAATTGATCTGAGAAGTTAGTCTTCGTTGTATCCGCAGTTTTTGCTCTTCCGTCAACACCCGAGAGCGGGCGACGTCAAATCGAAGAGTGACTTTTGAGTTCACCTTGTTTACGTTTTGCCCTCCGGGCCCGGCGCTTCGCGACACGGTGAATCTCAATTCCTTTCGGAGTTCACTCACCAAATCGGCCAACGGTGTAGTCATGCCAGGTGTGTTGAAAATGATCAGATCATTCTTTGAAGACGACAGGCTGAACCCACGCCATTTCGTATTCCCCTTCCTTGAACGGATTTTCCTTCAAGCGGGACGAAACCACTTTCGCCCTGACGAAAAGGTGATCTGAGGTAACATCGAATGATGCGCTGAGGCCTTTAACCTTTTTCAAAACCGTCGCTGTGGAATCACGCCTGGCCGCCCCGATAAACTGGATCTCGTAGGAAACACCCGGGGCTGGCCTCACGCTCAGATCCAGGCGGTTGTTTTCAAAACGGCACATGTCGAGGACCACACCATTCGAGGCGTAAAAACGACCCGCTTCCATAGCGCGGATCAGCGACGCAGGCGTAAGCGAATCGGCCCGAACCATTACCCATCCACGACCAGCGTTGGCGTAACCGCGCCCGAACTGATGGTAGTTGTGACTATCATCGCTGGCAAGCCCATAGATGAGATCCTGGCCTCTTTTTCGATAGGCAATATTGATTACATCCCACATCGTTTCTGTCGAGGGACGTAGCGAGTCCCCGTCGTTATGGACGTAGGGGTGGCCGTTGTAGACTTCAAAGAACCGATCACCGCGCAAGGCAATCATGTCATCAATGGTCACGGCGAACCCAAAGTTCGGATGGTTGATATGGGGGAACATCGGAACACCGGTCTCCTCTCTTTGCTTTAAAACCGCATCGATATTGCGCTGTAAAACGTCAGCAACACTTTCCCCACCCTGAGGTGGGATGAGCGTCGTCAAGTTAATGGCATTGACATGGATCGGCTTTTTCTCGAACCGATCTGTTATCTCTTCGGCCTTAATGATAAGAAAGGTATCGTCTTCAAACAGCGTACGATATTCTTCGAGGGTCTTCAATCGAACCTGTGTTCGACCCGAATCGACCCGATATTCGACCCATTCATCTCCAAACCTTTTCAAATACGCGTCGAAGCCGTCGCGGTACAATTTGCTATCAGGTACACGAACCCATTTTTCGCCCTCGGCGAGGATGTTGTGATCGGACAGCGCGACAAAGTCGTAGTTGTGGGTCTTATACCAATCCATGATCATTTCGGGATAACCATCACCGTCACTCCAAAGGGAATGGGTGTGAAGATTCCCTTTGAACCATTTCTCCTGATCATTTTTTTCACGCGCACAAGAGATTGCGGTCATAGAAAGGCAGAGCGCGACCACGCATACCATTCCGGGATTCGATTTTTTCCTCCGTTTCATTCTGCGTTCGGCCAATGTACTTTCGGCGATCTGTAAAAATCTACGCCCATCGCTTCCCAGCGGGGTGCCTGCCGGGCAAGGCGAGTCACGTACTCGCCCCACGAACGTTCACCCCGACTCCAGCCGATCTCTGCGACACCGGCCAGGCGGGGAAAGACCATATATTCGATGTCATCGATCGTTTCGATAGTCTCCGTCCAAAGGGGTGCTTCTACCCCGAGAATGCATTTTTCTGGAACGTCGGCAACATGCGTCACCGGATCCCAGTTATAGCTATCATCCACCTCAATATATGCCGCCCAATGAAGGCCGAGGCGCGTAGTGGAATCGTATTGCATATCAAGATAAATTTTTTTGGCCGGTGAATAGATGAGGCGTGCACCCTTGGCAGCCGCAGCCTTTGCGTGTGAGGGTGAATTCCAATACTGCACGATTACCGTAGAATCAATATCAGCCTGTGAGATCTCCTCCCAACCGATCATGGTTTTGCCATGCCCTTCAACAATTGTTTTGAAGCGATTAATGAAGGCAATGTAGTCCGGCTTTTTAGTGACCGCCGCCTCGTCGCCGCCGATGTGAATGTACGGCCCCGGAGTAATCGCAGCTAATTCGGCAAGCACATCTTCGACAAACTTGAACGTGATCGGTTTCGTTATGTCCAGGGTGCTAAACCCAACCTTGATACCTGTGTAGAGTTGTCCAGGCACAGGTTCTTCGTCAGGGCGGGGAATTCCCGGCTCTCGTCTCATTGACGGATTGATGTTTAGTTCCTGATACGACGCCAGGGCCGCGTTTGTGTGACCCGGCATGTCGATCTCCGGAATAATCATCACGTGACGGTCTTGCGCGTACGCAACGATCTCTTTGTACTGCTCTTGCGTAAAGAATCCTCCCTCGCCTCCGCCCACCTCCGTTATGGCGCCAATCTCCGTGAGTTTCGGCCATGATTTTATTTCAATGCGCCAGCCCTGGTCATTGGTAAGGCCGAGGTGCAACCTGTTCATTTTATACAGGCTCATGAGATCGATGTACCGCTTCACATCATTTACTTCAAAAAAATGGCGCGCAACATCCAGCATGGATCCTCGCCACGCATACCGGGGATAATCACGAATGACACCGGTTGCGATTGGGAGCCGCGCGGTGGCCGCCGGGGAAGGCGCAATTTGTCTCAGCGTCTGAGTACCATAAAAGAGACCGGCTGCATGTCGCGCCGTAATATCAATGCGGTCTTCCGTAACGCGCAATTCGTAACCTTCATCGCCCAACTCTTCATCTGCGTCTTTCTTCGACAATACGATGAGGTTGTCGCCAGGTGCTTCGTTCTCTGCTACAATTTCAAGGGGCAATTCCGACGACCTCAAGGACTGCGCGAGAAGCTCAGCGACGCGTCTGATCTCCGGATCATCGCCAACAGCAACGATGACCGTGTTCTTGTCGATAAAAAAAGTAAATCCGGTAATCTCCGTGGCGACCGGCCTCGGTATCACGCTTTCGAACGCCGCCTTCACTTCCGGTGAAACGGGTTCCGTTTTGGAGCATGATCCCAGGAACATTGCAAGAATTGCAATAACGCAGGGAATCTTATTTGACGCGTGAGGAGATCGATTGAGCATAATCATGTGATTTTGGGATGACCAATGTAAAAAAAATTGCTGCGGCATAAGGAAACGGCCTTGAAAAAACAATCGTAAACACAAGAAAGCACGCGCTGGTCGCCCAGCTCATTCCTTCTTAGCAGAACATCAATGGAGTGTGCGTATCAGCACATTAATATTTTGCATATAAGCAGGATGGAACTAGCGTCAAAAGTCTTTTTTTGTTGGTGTTTGTTTGTTAAGTTCCGTTAACTAAAGATAGGAGGAAGATGCGCAAGCTTACAAGAAGGTCATTTCTTGGAAAGACGTTGGCCGCACCATTCGGGGTCGCGTTGCTTCCGCGATTTGTCAAAGCCGCACCCAGCGACCGCGTACGCGTCGCCCATATCGGCCTGGGTGTCATGGGACGACAACACCTCGAGTGGTTTTCGGGCTTACCCAATGTCGACGTAGTTGCGCTTTGTGATGTGGATACCCAGCACATCGACCTGGCCATGTCTCAATTAGGCGCATCGATCAGCCGTGAAAAGCCCAGCACATACACCGACTTTCGCCACATCCTGGATCGTTCCGACATCGACGCGGTCACCATCGCGACACCCGACCATTGGCATGCACAGATCGCGTGCCTTGCTTTTCAATCGGGCAAAGACGTTTACGGCGAGAAACCACTCTCGTACGACGTGAAAGAAGGCCAGTTGATGCTCGAATACCTCAAACGGTATAATCGTATTTTTCAACTCGGCACACAGATACACGCGACTGAGAATTACCATCGCGTAGCGGAGATCATTCAGTCCGGCGCCATCGGTAAGGTGCACACCGTGCGGTTGTGGAAAAATTCTCTTTCACCCGACTTCACCAACCTGACGGTCCAAGCACCGCCCCCGTCCCTGAACTGGGATATGTGGCTCGGGCCAGCGCCGTATAGTGAATATATTCCCGAAAAATGTCACAATACTTATCGGCATTTTATCGATTACTCGGGAGGCGTGTTTGCGGACTTTTGGTGTCACATCGCCGACATCGTCTGGTGGTCTGTGTCGCCATCAGGGTTAAGAAAGGTTCGTGCGGAAGGCCAAGCCAATACAGGGGGTGTGCCGAAGTGGATCAATGCCGACTTCGAGTTTGACGACCTGACAATACATTGGACCACCCAGCCACCCGGAGAACCGGAAGCCCTCAAGCGTAACATCGGCGCCCTATTCGAAGGCGACCAGGGCACATTGATTTGCGATTACAACTCAAAAGTGATCACGATTAACGGTGAAACCGTAACCGATCTCGATGACGTGTCACAAACGCTTCCGCGGTCACCGGGTCATCAACAAAACTTCATCGACTCGATCAAGTCGCGGCAGCAACCGGAATCGAACCTTGAGTACGTGCGTGAGATGACATTGCCAATGCACCTCGCACTCATTGCCTGGCGTCTCGGGAAGGAGTTGAAATGGAATGCGAAAAAGGAAAAGTTCCGCGGAAATCGCGACGCAAATGATTTGCTTTCACGACCCTACCGAAAAGAGTGGAGTCTTTTATGAGTCGCTAAACCAGGGGCGTCCGGCATCAGTGCATTTTCGCCAACCAGTTTCTGTCGGCCGCTGACTTGAGTGCTTTCTCATTGCCCTGGTTCCATTTTCTCAACCGGTCGTCCCCATTAAAGTTGTAAAACAGGTGAAGCTTTCCGTCTATAATCTTCCAGGATGAAGCGGAGATCTTTACACGGTTGCCGTTCTGCGCCACGGTGTACGCACACCATCCACCATAGGCAGGCTCGTATTTGTCGGGGTCCTTTTTGAAAATCTCCAGGTTCTCACCGTTGACGAAATAATAAGTTATTCCCAGATGAGTGTAAGCAAATTTTGAAGAACCCTTCTTTGGACTATTCTGAAAATAACTCACCGGATCGAACTCTCTCATCGCGACATAATTTTCTGTGTTGAAATTACGCTTCCGCCGGGCAACTTCTGGCTGGGCAAATGACACGCTGCAGGTAGCGAGGGCAAGAAAGGCTATCAGAAAAAGTCTCATGGCAGAAATGGATTTGGTTAACAAAACTACCACAATAGTGCATTTTTGGCGATGCCCTGCCGACTATAGGAACGATCGTTCTTTAAAGCTCCCGAAAGAGCCCTCGGATTGACTGAGCGGAAAACACATGGAGAGCTTATGTTTTCCTCGTATCTTGGCAGATGTCATCCCCTCAACAAAGTTATTTGATTTATGGCCAGACTATTCCTCTTAATGCTGCTATCGATCATTGCGGTAGGATGTGACAACTCCTCACAGAAGAATGAGGACGCAAACGGTGCGTCGGGATTTGTCCTCAAACGGGGAACGAACATCGCCCATTGGCTGTCCCAGAGTAACCGCAGAGGTGCGGAACGTGCAGCGTTCTTTACCGAGACCGATATCCGCTTTATCGATTCAGTTGGATTCGATCATATACGCCTCCCAATTGACGAAGTGCAAATGTGGGATGAGAACGGCGACCGATACGCGGAAGCATTTGTTCTGCTCGACAGTGCCTTGAACTGGTGCGAACGCGCTGGCTTGCGCGTAATCCTCGATCTTCACATTCTACGCTCCCATTATTTCAACGCGGAAGAGAAACCACTTTGGACCGACCCGGCCGAGCAG
>CAZIAG010000255.1:0-5956 GCA_964537375.1 uncultured Roseivirgaceae bacterium | reverse complement strand
CATCCAGGTGTGATCCGGCGAGATCGTGACAGCCGGCGTCGTGGGAGCCTCGATCAGGTCAGCCAATTCTTTAGGCGGACGTTGATAAGGCAAATTCTCCTGTGCGACGGAGGCGAATACCCAAAAAACGAGTACGGCAGTGAAAAGCTTTTTCATATTCATTGAAATTTGAACGGGTTCGAATGTAGGTATACGGCAACTAAAAAACCACCGGATGTCCATGATCGGAATATCCTCCATTCTTTACCCCCTGCGATCAAAACACGGCGCTCGTTGGCCATGGTCGCTCTTTGTTCCCGCGATCAAACGAATTGCCTCCGAACCAGAGGATTAGAGAATACAGATTACAGATTGAAGATGCAGATTTGGCGGACGTCAAACCCAGCCACGTTCACAACCGGTGCCCTCAGACCGGATCGGAACCCCGGGGCGGTATATTCGTCCCAGCCCTTATCGCGGATTGTTCTTTTAACTTAGGCGCGCCTGTGTTAATTTCGCCCGAATCATTTAATCGCGACGCTATGTATCTCGGCCTGCTTCACACCCATTCCGTATTGCGCTATGCCATACTGCTTTTGCTCGTTATTGTCATAATTATGGCGATCAGTGGGCTGGCGAAAAGGAGGCCCTTTTCAGCAATGGACAACCGCATGAGCCTCTTTCTTTTTATTGGCGCACACCTTCAGCTTCTCATCGGGATTATTCTTTACATCGTTAGTTATACGGGTGGACAGCGTGTTCAATTCAACAGTGAGACGATGAGTACGCCGGCGTTGCGATATTTCGCCGTGGAACATGTGACCATGATGCTGGTGGCGATCGTGCTCATCACTGTCGGCCGCACAGGACTGAAAAAGTTAACGGCTGATCAGGCGAAGCATCGCCGTCTGTTAATCTTCAACACCATCGCACTTCTCGTCATCGTAGGGACAATTTACGGTCTCGGCAGAGCCTACAATACGATTTGATCAAGCGCGATATCGTTCGTTAAAGCGAACAATCGACCGTTTTTTCTGTTTAATAGCCACAGCTATTGTGTTATTTTTACGCTGAACCAACTCCCGAGCCATGAGAACCTATGCTCTTCTCAGTGTTTTGCTCTTCCTCTATGCGTATACCGGGGTGGCCCAGAATTCATTGATGCGCTATGAACTCGTAAAAATGAGTGACGCGGTAAACACGTTCCGCCACGAAGCAGCGCCGGTTATCACGCCCGACGGGAACACGCTCTATTTCTTCGTCGATAATCACCCTGAAAACACATTCGGCACAGAAGGTTCGCAGGACATCTGGGTATCCAGGAAAGACGCCGATGGCAACTGGTCAAAAGCCGAGCATCTTGGCAGACCGTTCAACATACATCCCTTCAACCAGCTGTTCACCGCCTTTGAAGACGGAAGCATGTTCATCAAAGGCGGAAGCAGAAAAGGAGAGAAAGGTTTCTCGATGGTGTACGGCGGAAACCTGCAGGAGTTGGAAGTAACGGATTTCAAGAAGATGAACCAGGGTCGCTTCTATGGCGCTACAATGTCGGCTGACAAAAAGCACATGATCATTTACTTCAGCGAAAAACCAAACAGTATCCACAGCGACCTCTACGTAAGTCACGCGATGCCGGATGGTACGTGGTCAAGACCGAAGATGCTGCCCCTGAGTTCTCCCCAAGACGACGTCGCCCCGTTCATTCACCCTAATCAAAAGGAGATGTATTTCGCCAGTGCACGCCAGGCTCCGGGACGACAAGGACTGACCGACATTTACAAAACCACGCGACTTGACGATACCTGGGAAAAATGGTCTACGCCGGAAAACGTTGGCAAACCCATCAACACAAACGGTGAAGATTTTTACTTCACGATCGACCGCAGCGGAACGATTATCACAAGCAAGTCCAACAAGGCACTCGAAGGCGCACAACTGGACTTGTACATGCTTGTACCAAAGCAAATCAATATTAACCTCGTGGGTGTGGTCTACAATGAAAAAGACAACAACCCTGTTCCGGCCAGGATAGAAGTGCGTATGGAATCTCGTGAGCCAATCGCACTGCAGGCCAGCCATGATGGAAAATTCGAGACTCGATTCCCCGAAGTCACAGAGTATATGGTTACCGCCACGGCACAGGGTTTTGAAGCCGGGATTGAATCGTTTACCGTGCCAATGCTTTACAACGACACCACGCTGAATATTTCCATACCGCTGAAGCCACTGGCCAAGGAGATCTACATTGCCGGTACTGTGTTCGATAACAAGACACAAACTCCGATCAACGCCAACCTGAAGCTTACGCGCAAAGGCGTTGATGGGCGGCCGATGGTTATCAACACCAACGACGGAGCCTACTCGCAACGAATACCGGGCCCTGGCTGGTATCTTATTACCGTATCTGCCGAAGGATACCTCAATGCGGCCGACAGCGTAAATGTCGAAAGTGAAGACCTCTCCCCTTACCTGAAGGACCTATTCCTTCAACCGATCGAAGTAGGTGTCACCGTTCGGCTGAAGAACATCTATTTCGATTTTGACCGCACCACCCTTCGACCAGAATCCTATGCGGAGCTCGATAAGGTCGTTCAATTCTTAAAGGAGAACCCCAGTGTGGAGATTGAGATTGCCGGGCATACAGACGACAAAGGGTCTGACACGTACAACCTGAACCTGTCTCAGGGCAGATCACAATCGGTTGTAGATTATATTGTCAGCCAGGGTATTGAGAGCTATCGCCTAACTGCCCAGGGCTATGGCGAATCAAAACCGATCGACACAAATGCCACACCCGAAGGCCAGGCGAATAACAGGCGGGTGGAGTTTACCATTTTGAAGAAATAGACTTGATCAATGTTGAACTAAGGGGTTCAATATTCTATGCTCCGGGTTCCAGGCTCCAAGTTTGCTGCCGGCGAAGATCAATGGATGTGATAAACGCTCAGGTAGTCCTCGATCATCCTGATCGTCTCCTCGATACTACCGGCGATCATCACTTTGTACGTACCAATGTTCTTGAAGAACCGGATGGTGATCTCGTCCTGGTTTAGCAAGATCACCTTTTTGTTGTCTTTCAAAGCCAGCGCAACTTCCGATGCCGTGCCGGCAGCCATCCCGACCACGACGATGATATGTGAGGACAATACGTTGACCACGTTGCGGCCACTTCCCATGCCGGTCAGAATTTTGATTTCCGCATGATCTGACGCGTTAACCGCATTGTCGGTGGGCAAGACGCCAATCGTAAGTCCGTTTACCTCGCGGGCGCCTTTCATAGCGGCATCCATCACGCCAAAGCTTCGGCCACCGGTCAATACCACCCATCCCTTTTCCGCGATGGCCTTTCCAAGTTCAAAGGCGAGTTCGTTGTCTTCGGGTGTAGCGCCTTCACCCGGACCCATAATTCCCACTATCGTCTTTCCTGGCATAAAGTCGAAAATGATTTCCGATAAAAATAACCAGCGGCGCCTGAACTTCAAAGCTCCTGTCTGTGTCGTCTTCCGCTTCAGCTAGTTCGGCTAATCCCCGCCCCTTTCCGCAGCCATGAGTATCCTTGCGACGCGGTCGCGGTCTTTCTTGAAAATGTGCAACCGAACATCAAACGGAATGAGTCGCTGTCCAGGGTAAAGGGATGCCATATGTTCTCCCGTCAGGAAACAGGGAATATCATGCGCATCGAGTTTCGATTTGGCGATATTGGCCTCGATGGCATCGCTGAATCTTTTATAAACAATGATCTCCTCGTGTTCGGTTGATTCGTTTGTGGGTTCCACGTTGTGACAATGGGCGGTTTTTGACTGTCCGGAAATATTTTGCCGTATTGTTGATGCGGCGTTTTGAATTTACACAAAAAGGCAATCCGTTTTTAATCTTAAGCATGGGACATCTGATCATTGCCAGGGACGATGTCCTCTCGGACGCAACCGGCCAGTTGGATCAATGGGTATGCGAATTCGGCGTGCGCATCGACAAGGCAATAGGCCTTACAACCAGTTCCAGCGGCTAAATAACTGGAAGGAAATCCTGGAAGGAAATCAGTGAACGTCCCTTTGAAGCCGGACGTCCGCCGAAGGCCGAAAGAATATTTACCTTTGCCTGTAACATCGCCCCGGTCCCGCCGTCTTGTATTTGATTTAATTGAGGATGACTGCAGATTCCTTTGAAAACACTGTTTTACCCGTAAAGAACAAGATTTTCCGGTTCGCCCTGAGGTTTTTGGGCGACGAGGAAGAGGCGAAAGATGTCGTTCAGGAGGTATTCATGCGTGTATGGAACGGGCGCGAAAACATGACGGAGGTCAAAAACTGGGAGGCGTGGTGCATGAAAATAACGCGAAACCTGTCCCTGGACCGAATCCGTTCCGGCTCACGGGCACGGTCGCAACCGCTGGAAAGTACGGCGCACCTGCAATACGACGCGCTTTCACCACATGAATCCGCAGAAAACCAGGAAAATATGCAACGTATCCATCAACTGATGTCGGCGCTGCCGGAAAAACAACGACAGGTGATGCATCTTCGAGATGTCGAAGGGTACAGTTATAACGAAATCTGCGAGATCCTGGAAATCGATATGAACCAGGTCAAAGTGACTCTCTTTCGCGCCCGAAATGCAGTAAGGGAAAAACTGATGAAGATCAATGCGTATGGACTCTGAAAAGCTGGAGCAACTGCTCAAAAAATATTGGGATTGCGAGACTTCGCTCGAAGAAGAACAGCAACTGCGCGCCTATTTCCGTAGCGGCGACGTGCCGGATAACCTCAAGGAGGTCGCAACATTATTCTCGTACTTTGAAGAAAGCCGCAAAAAGACCATTACAGATATAGACTTTGATCGCAACGTCATGTCGCGTATCTCGACCAGGTCTAAAGGCAAACGCATACAGTTAATGAACAATGCGCTGAGGATTGCGGCCGGAATTAGCGTGCTGATTGTCGCCGGATGGTTCGTAACCAGGGAGGTCCGTTCATCCATGCCCGAAGACACCTTTGAAAATCCGGACGTCGCATTCCAGGAAACGAAAAAGGCATTGCTGATGATCTCGAGGAGCTTCGTTTCTGCACAGGAAAAGGCCAAGAAGGTCAGCATTTTCAACGAAGCACAGGAAACCGTGCAAAAGGACGATTCCAAGGAAAGCAATCTATAATCACAACAAGTATCAGAAAACAATAAAGAACATCGATATGAAAACGTTACGTGTTAGTGCGGTTCTAATTATGGTTGGTGTGGCCGCAGCGGCAAACGCCCAGGACGCTATTTCCAAATTCTTCGAAAAATACGGCGGCGACCAGTCGTTCACCCATGTAAATATGTCGAGCAAAATGTTCAGCCTGTTTACCCAAATGGAGGCCGAGACAGACGAAGACAAGGAGATACTGAACGCCATCTCCAGGATCAAAGGGTTGAGGATATTGGCCAAAGAAAACACTCGCGATGCCAGGGCGTTATACGACGAGGCATTTACCATGGTCCCCAAGACCTATGAAGAATTGATGACCGTCAGGGATAAGGACAAGGACATGAGATTTCTTATCAAGGAACAATCCGGGAAGATCTCCGAGTTGGTCATGATCATGGGTGGCAATAGTGAGTTTATGATCCTCAGCCTTTTCGGCGAGATAGACCTCAAACAAATCTCCCGCATCGGGCGGTCGATGGACATCAAAGGCCTCGATAACCTGGAACGGATGGAAAAGAACGACAGCAAATCCCATCATTGACAATGGATGGATATCCGACGCAAGTTTGCGAGCCGATCTCACGATGAAAGCGGGACCTGACCATCAACACAAAATCCGAACAACATGAAATTCATATTTCTCTCCGCATGTCTGCTGGGTTCAGTCGTTTCATTTTCCCAGAGTCGAACGACGGAGGCATTGGAAAAAAGATTTAAGGACAATTCGTTACCCCTCACGTTTTATCACAACACATTGAGGATGATCAACCTGGCTGAAGATCCGGCTCTTGA
>CAZIAG010000254.1:0-5957 GCA_964537375.1 uncultured Roseivirgaceae bacterium | reverse complement strand
CGAGGTTGGGTTCGCTTCGAAATCATCCAGCAATGTCGGCATTAACGGAACGGCATCGGGGAAGGTGCTTCGGAAAAACGTTTCTATCGATGATTGGTCGCCAAGTGTTCGGAAGGAGGGATCCCCTTCAAATGGGAAGAACAGCGTGCACGTGAAACTTCCTTCGGGATTGGGTAAGGCAATCATCATAAAACTTTCCCGTGGCCAGATGTGAAGCGCGTGCTTCTCAAGAAGAAACGAATGGTCGCGACCCGGCGGAATAGTAAGTTCCTTGTAACCGTGCTCAATGTAGTGTTGTGCGTAGTTGAAGCGGTCGGTGATTTGCATTGAACCTCTGATCGCTGAGAAGGCACCGTCCGCGCCGATAATGACGTCAAACTTTTTTCGCGTGCCGTCCTGGAGGATCAACTCGGTCGTATCCAAATCGACCCCTGCCGATCGGTGATCGAAAAAGAACGTGGCGCCTGACGCTTCTGCGTGTGACATCAGCACCATGTTCAAACCGCTTCGCGAAACAGAGTTGATGAATTGTCCCTCCTTTCCGTACGGGAGAAACGAAAGCCGGCCCTGGAGATCATGCATCATTCGGCCGTGCATGGGAATGGCAGTCTTGCGAAGTTCCTCGGCGAGACCAACTTCTTCCAGCGCCTTGATGCCACGTGTGCTCAAAGCGAGGTTGATAGATCGTCCGGCTTCTGCCGTGCCTTTTCGCATGTCGTGACGGCGTTCAAAGACTTGTACGTTGTACCCGCGTCGGGTAAGGTAAATCGCCAGCAAGGAGCCCACCAGTCCTGCGCCCACAATGGCAATGTCAGACTTCGACTTCTTCATAACTATCGTGTGTCAGCGGGCGATCATAAGCATGTGCGTTGATCATGGCTCGACCGCCACGTGCAATAACAGGAATATTGTCATCACGCGCAATGACGACATGTTGTTTTCGTCAAAGGGAACGCTTGAAGATTTGCCCGAAGCGGAATACTTCGACAAAAGTATTGTAAAGCGGAACGGGGGCCACACGAATGACGTTTGGCTCACGCCAGTCGGCAATGATGCCGGCCTTCGTGATCTTCTGAAAGACCTTCTTTCCGTTGCGCTTCATGAAGATAGAAAGCTGGCAACCGCGCTCCTTCGGATTCGCGGGAGTGAGCACCTCGTAGGATTTGCGGTCGGGGTCTATCTCGCTAAGTATGTGGTAGAGAAATCCGGTAAGCTGTTCACTCTTCTTGCAGAGGTTGCGCATTCCAGCCTGTTGAAAGATATGCAATGAGGCGAGGTGTGGGGCCGTTGAAAAGACCGGCACATTGGAAACCTGCCATCCATCCACACCCTTCATCGGCTTAAAGCCTTTCTTCATTTCAAATCGTTCCGACTCCAGGTGTCCCCACCAACCCGCGAATCGCGGCAAAGTAAATTGATCGGCATGCCGATCGTGTACAAAAGCACCGGCAATACTACCCGGTCCTGAATTAAGGTATTTGTAAGAACACCAGACTGCAAAGTCTGCACCGTCGTTGTGCAAGCTCAACGGTACGTTACCCACGGCATGAGCCAGATCGAATCCGGCAAGGGCTCCGACGCTGTGTGCGGCTTCTGTGATCTTCCTGATGTTGAAGACCTGCCCGGTGTAATACTGAACAGCACTAAACAACACGAGGGCAACTTCTTCGCCGTGGTGTTTGATGGTCTCCAGGATGTCTTCCGTCCGAAGGATAGACTCGCCTTTCCGCGGGGTCACTTCAATCCAGGCTTTGTTTGGATCGAGGCCATGAAACTTTAACTGCGACTCAATGGCATATTGATCGGAAGGAAACGCGCCGGCTTCGGAAATAATTTTGAAACGGTTCTTAGTAGGCCGGTAGAAAGACACCATCATCAGGTGAAGGTTTACCGTCAACTGGTTCATGGCCACCACCTCGGCGATCTTTGCCCCCGTAAGTTGAGCCAGCGGCTTCTTGGTGAATTTTTGATAGTAGACCCACGGCCTGCGACTGTCGTGATGGCCGCGCACTGCCATGCGAGCCCAATCTTCTAATTCTTCTTCGACGTATTTTTTGACTAACCGTGGCTGAAGTCCGAGCGAGTTTCCAGCAAAGTAGATGGCCGTTCGACCGTTAACCCTTGGAAAATGAAACTTGTTACGGAAGGAAGCGAGCGGGTCGAGCCGATCGCGGTCTTCCGCGAAGGCAAGGGTATTCTCAAATTTCATCTAAGTTCAGAATAACGTTAGCTGCTCCGAAAATGCACCCTCGTGCTGTAAAAGCCAAACTTTGTTGTCCAAACCCCCACCATAACCAATAAGGTCGCCGTTTTTCCCGATCACCCGATGGCAGGGAATGATGACAGCGATCGGGTTTTGTCCATTGGCCAAACCCACGGCTCTTACCGCATTGAGGTCGCCGACCCGCAGCGCCAGGGATTCGTACGAACAGGTTCGGCCATAGGGAATATTGAGCAGTTCATTCCAGACCTTCCTCTGGAAATCGGTCCCATGGGGGTCAAGTTCAACGGTAAAGAATTTTCTTCCCTTATAAAAATACTCTTCGAGCTCTGAGATGCATTGTTCAATGACGGGTGTAATCTTCGTTTCCTGCCTTTCGGTTTTGAGGAAATTCACGGTCGTAATCTTATTGCCCTCCGATTCGATCAAAAGATCACCAACCGGTGATGAGTAGTAAGCTCTTCCTGTCATGGGTGTTAAACGAATCGCGGATCGGCTTCCATCACTGCCCCGCACTTCTTGCATGTCCGCAATTCTTCAGATCCGTAGAATTCGCGGAAGCGTGGCAGAAAGTCTGTTTCGATATTGGTGAGGTGAAATTTGTATTCGTGCAGCTTGTTATTGCACTTCTCGCAAAACCACATCAGGCCGTCATTCTCGTTGCCCGTGCGCTTGCACTCGATGACAAGTCCCACGCTGTTGGCGGGTCGTATCGGTGAGTGCGGTACCCTGGCGGGCAGCAAGAACATATCCCCGGCCCGGATCGGAATCTCCACAGGCTTGCCGTCCTCCTGGATCTTAACGGTAATATCGCCTTCGAGCTGGTAGAAGAGTTCCTCGGTTTCGTTGTAATGGTAATCTTTCCGGGCATTCGGCCCGCCCACAATCATGACGATGTAGTCGCCCGCATCGGCGTACAGGTTCTTATTCCCTACCGGCGGTTTCAACAGATTACGATTTTCATCAATCCATTGCCTGAGATTGAACGGTCTTCTGACGGGCATAGCTGTAAATTTTTTATTATACACCAACAACGCAACGGGCCGGGATTCCATTCCAAATTTCGGTAGCGTCAATATCCCCGGCTGCGGGATTTTCAATCAAATCTATGAAGATTGAGCCTATATTTACAGACCTAATGTGTGATTAAATGAATTTAGACCTCACGGGTAAACGCGCCGTCGTATGCGGCAGCACTCAGGGTATCGGATTAGCTTCGGCGCGCGAACTGGCGTTGCTTGGCGCAAGCATCACCCTGGTGGCTCGAAATGAATCCAGGCTGCAGGAAGTGCGCGAAAGTCTCGACCGCACTCACGGGCAGGAACACGACTACCTTGTCACGGACTTTGCATCTCCCGAACAGGTTCGCGACCGCATCACAGCCTACCTGGCAGAACATCGTGCTGAGATACTGGTAAACAACACGGGAGGTCCGTCGCCTGGTCCGGCACTGGAAGCAAAACCGGAGGAGTACATCGCTGCCTTTAACGCACACCTCATCTGTAACCAGGTGCTCGTCCAGGCGCTGGTGCCACAGATGATGAAGGCCGGTTACGGAAGGATCATTAACATTATTTCGACATCGGTGAAAATTCCCATTCGCGGGTTAGGCGTGTCCAACACCATACGGGGTGCCGTTGCTAACTGGTCGAAGACCTTATCGGTGGAACTCGCGCCCTATAACATCACGGTGAACAACGTACTGCCCGGTGCTTCGATGACCGGGAGGCTTCGCAGCCTGATGGAATCCAAAGCGCTGAAGGCGAAAAAATCTGTCGAAGAAATTCAGAAAGAAATGGAAGCGGAAATTCCGGCGTGTCGTATTTCTGATCCGTCAGAGGTGGCTGCGGCCGTGGCTTTTCTCGCGTCCCCAGCAGCGGCATATATCAATGGCGTCAACTTGCCCGTGGACGGTGGACGAACGGGTTCTCTCTGATTGGCAGCAAGGATGAAGACACTTCCGATCATATTTTTCTCGCCCTGCCTGGCATTCGCCCAGGCGAACTTGCCTGTCATCGTTCACGAGACGTTCGACGAAAACCGCTACGGCTGGTTTGAGCGAAAAACCCCCGCGGGGAGCGTCTACCTCGAAAAAGGAAAATATGTGCTGGAGTCGTCACACGAAGGATGGATGACCACGGTCACGCCTTACCTGGAACCGGATCGGGATTTTTCAATTGAAGCAACGTTTACACAGGTAGAAGGCAAGACCAATAATGGCCTCGGACTGGTCTGGGGCTACGACGGCAAAAGTAAGTTGAACAGTTTCATAATTACGTCCGGAGGTTACTATCGGATATTCTGTTACGACAAGAACCTGGGTGTTGACGATTCCTGGGTGGAGAAAAAAGACATTTCACCCCTTGGCCGGCCAAATGTACTGAAGGTCGAACAGCGCCAGAGTCGCATATATTTTTACCTCAATGGAAAGCTCCTCACCACCGCCAAGGCATTTCCCCATGCAGGCAACTCTCTCGGTTTCGTCGCCTATACGGAAATGAAACTTCATGTCGATGACTTTATTTTTTCTCACGACATCAAGATCCCGCTCGTGGAAAACGCCGGCCCCGGACCCTTAAGGGAAAACCTCGGTCCCCATGTCAATACGATCTACGATGAAGTAAGCCCTAAGGTATCCGCCGATGGAAAGACGTTGTATTTTGGACGGAAGGCGAGCCCCGGGAATGTGGGCGGTGACGATGACCAGGAAGATATCTGGGTGGCGACATCGCCGGATGGTTATACCTGGTCGAAGAGCGTCAATCCCGGTCCGCCGTTGAATACGCCCTCTACCAACAACCTGATCTCTGTTAGCACCGACAACAACACGTTTCTTTTTCACAGTGCCGACGGCTTTACGGTCATTCATCGTACCACGGAAGGATGGACGCAGCCTGAGGACCTCGGTATACACTTTCAAAACGAGTCGGATTTTCTCGAGGGCTGTCTCTCGCCAGACGGCAAGGCGATTATTTTCGTCGCGAAGCTGAAGGGAAATGTCTATTACACGCCCGGGAATCGCGAACGGGATATCTACATCTGCCTTAAACGCTCCGATGGAACATGGGGGGCTCCGTTCAACGCGGGGCGCGACATCAACTCACCGGGCGACGAGTACTCGCCCTTCCTGGCAGCCGATGGTCGGACGATGTATTTCGCAACGAACGGAAGACCGGGCTACGGAGGTGTGGATATCTTTATGTCGAAGAGAATGTCTGACGACTGGAGGCATTGGTCCCCACCGGTGAACCTTGGTCTCGGCATCAACACCGTCGGATTCGACGCGTACTATACCTTGCCTGCATCCGGAACGTACGGGTACATGGTCAGCAATATCCAAACCCTCGGGTTGGCTGACATTGTGCAATTCAAGATACCCCCTGCCCTTCGTCCCGACCCGGTAGTACTGGTGTCTGGTCGTGTGCTGAATGCAAAGACTGGAAAGCCATTGGGTGCCGTGATCCGCTTCGATGACCTGTCGACCGGGAAGGAAGTAGGGGAGGCGCGGGTTGATCCCCGAACGGGGGATTACGACATCGCTTTGCCGGCGGGACGAAACTACGGACTGCACGCGGCGGCACCCGGATACTTGTCGGTGAATGAAAATATTGAAATCACGGAACTGAAAGAATACAGCGAGGTACGCCGTGATCTGCTCCTGGTTCCGATAGCGATTGGAGAGTCCATCCAATTGAAGAACGTGTTCTTTAACCGGAGTACGCCGACACTTCTTCCC
>CAZIAG010000253.1:0-5972 GCA_964537375.1 uncultured Roseivirgaceae bacterium | reverse complement strand
AGTGAAAGTGGTCTCGTAAGTATCCCAAAAATACGACTTCATGTTCGTCTCTCAATTGTTCATCACCCCAAACGGTATAGGTTCTCAGACCCAACGAGCGCGACTTGTCAATAACTTCATTTCGGATCACGCCATCGCCAAAAATTACCAGCCGACAATCCACTGTCTCCCGCAGGCGCTTGAAAATCTCCATGAACTCGCGATGCCCTTTCTGCGGATGAAGCCGACCGGACATCACGATCACGGGTTTATTGAACAAACCTTGCAGATGCGAGGGAATCGGTTGCCTGGAGAGGCTCACGAGTTCGTCAAAATCATAGTGGTTGTAAATCGTAGTTACACGGTCGGCGGGCACCCATAGTCTGTCCTTGACTTCTTCTTTCAACCCATCGCTCAGCGTTACAACATGCCGGGCCTTGCGGTAAAGCACACGCATAAGAACATGTTTGCGAATCCATCCGCCAAATCCCCGGAAATCAACATCGTGAAAAACTGAGCCGCGAAGGCTAATGATTACTTTCTCCGACCCTCGCGAAAGGACATTGATATAGTTTGCACCCTCAAGAAAACTTATTGATACATCAACGTCTAGTTCCCTCTTAACAGACCGTAGCTTTTTCACTCGACCTATGAATCTCCGAATCTTCTGAATCAAGCCACCAGTTGGAAAATCGTCCAATGAAACAACATTGCCTCTATACGGATAAACGACCTCGACCTGCCTGTTAAAAACACAAATGAAAATCTCGTAGTACATCCCAAGCAGGATACTTAATCGGGTCAGGGCGCGCTGCGCACCGCCGCTACCTAAGGTCGGTATTACAAGGAGTATCTTCTTCTTTTCAGTGGCCATTTTAGTTAGCAGTTGGCGTTGGGCCTTCCCTTACTTGAAAATAATTGACCGGATCGTTGCCAGATACGTGCGATTCAAGACAATTCCCCCGTGATAAGCCCTTGCCTTTTCCAAAAGATAACAACTCCATCTCTTATTACGGGTTTCGGCAAATAGCAACGCCGACAGCGCCATACGATGTGCGAACAAGCGTCTAATCTTCCGGGAGAACACACTCATCACGACAGCATCCGACGATAGGGCGCGAATGATCAGCAACATGCTCTTCAGAAACTTCAATGGACTCATCGATGCAACACTTCTTTCGTCGTGAAGAACAACGGCCGATGTAACGGCAGGCACATGATAAAATGGATATCGTGCCGCGAGCGTGATCCAGACATACAGGTCCTCCGCGACGACGGCGCTGCGATGCGCCAGGAACGGGTGTTTCAGCGCAACGTCACGGCGTATCACCACTCCGTTGCTACTCAATTTCTTTTCTTCCAACAATCCCTGGTTAAGCACCAAGGGAAGTCGACTTTCTCTGGGTATGCGCTTGTCTCCACGCAGATATTCATAATCAAGGTGAAAGACCTCAGGCGAATCCTTTTTTTCGATGAACTCGGAAGCAACCGCCAAATGGTTGTCGTAAAGCAGGTCGTCGGAGTCGAGAAAACACACATAATCGCCGGTCGCCTTCTGTACACCAAAGTTCCGCGCGGCCCCGCGCTCTTCATTCACCTTGGGGAAATAACGAACTCGATCATCTTTGATACTTTCAACAACCGAGCGCGTATCGTCCGTACTTCCGTCATCGACTATGATCACTTCGAAATTCCGATAGCTTTGGCTCAACGCGGTTGAAACCGTCTTTGCCAGTATGCGGCCCCTGTTGTACGTGGGTATTATGATTGAAAATTTGAGACTCATTCCCTCACCAGCGATAAAAATGTCGTCAATCCCTCCTCAGCCAGAGCTTCGTTTCTTCTCAGATCCTCCACAACCCTCGCCGACCTTTCACCGTACGATTGTTTCATCTGCGTAACGATATCGACAAGCGCACCCGCACCAATAGGAAGTTGTAGCAACGTGGAGGACTTATGCAGCATTCTGTGTATCGTTGCCAGTTTCTCCCGGAACCCGATGCAAATTGCAGGGATTCCCAGCGTAGCACCCACAATCGCTCCGTGCGCCCGTGCGGTTAGCACCACGTGCTGTTGAGCAAACACATCAATGAACGCTTTCAAATCCTGTTCGACGGGGTTCCATACGATAACGTCCTCATTTGCGCGAGAAAGAAAGTCCAGATACTTCCGGTCGTGATTTGCGTCGAAAGAAAAAAAGGTCACATTCCAGCCACGGTCGCGGAGAATCCTGATACCATCGAAACAGTTCTTAAAGATTCCATCAAAATCCGGCCAATCCATCAGGATCACTCCCAGCCGCGTCGGCGCTGTAACCCGTTCAGCCTTGACGGACGAAGGCATCCAGTAACGATGGAGAAACACATTGTCGGTGGAAACATGAACCTTACCATCGTACTTGAGGTCAGACAGATTTTGGCGACTGTTCTCATCTCGTACGAAAATGGCATCAAAGGTACCCAGGTCGGCCTTCTTCCGAACATAGGATGGTGCTGCAGCGTGGAACTTCTCAACACCGATCCCCAGTCCGTAACGGCGTTGAAAGGTCTGACGGAATCGTCTGCCGGAAATCTTCCTGAAAGCGGACTCGATTCTCCGGAGGCCACCCGTCGTGAACAGCCTCCCAACCCGATTTAACAGGCCGTGCTTCCATCCCCCGTTTCGATAGTCGAAGTAAATACCGCCACCGCCATTCACAACCAGATCGTAGGAGCCGGTGGATTTCCAATCGACGACCCTGACATTTTCGTCATTCAGCAAATGCGCCAAGTATTCCGATCCGATCACACGGTTACCGACCGAGGTATTATTGATCGTATTATTCGAGAAGACGTCGATAGCAGCTGTAGGAAATGCCTCGCGCAACAGTGAGTAGGTGGTAACCAAGAGCAAGTCATCACCAAGATTCGCGAAACCAAAATATCCTTTAAGAAGAATTTTTCGTACGGGCATCAGTACAACTTGAAAAACAAGATCAGTGCAAAGATCGCCATAACGACAGCAGAATCTCTGAGGAGAATTGACAGGCTGAGTCCGGTCAATCTGAAAATCGCATACAACGACATCACGTATCCAAGAATGGTGACGAAGCCGAAGAGCGCTACGGTGATGTAAAAATCGCCTAACACCACCACACCAATCCAAAGCGCAATTGCTTTCAGCACCAACTGTCCAACATTCAAAACAAAATTAATCCTTTCCTTAAACATCACGCGAAACAGTACCGAGAGCGGGTTCCATGGTAGGCTAAACACGGCCGAAAGCGCAAGCACCGACGCAACAACCCCTGCCGGGCGCCAGTCTTCTCCAAAGATCACGACAAAAACCCACTCGCTGATGAACGCCAGGACAGTCAACGGAATGAGCGCAAGAAGGAACAATCGCTTGTACAAACGCCGGACGTAACTACCCAAAGGAGTGCCGTTCTTGTGCAGCTCAGCTGCCTTCTGAAGAAATACCGTTGTGGTGGAATTGGTCGCAATGGAAAGGGGCATCGTCACCAAATTGGTCGCCAGGGAGAAATGTCCAACGTAGGCAGTGGCGAACC
This sequence comes from uncultured Roseivirgaceae bacterium, assembly GCA_964537375.1. GTDB lineage: Bacteria > Bacteroidota > Bacteroidia > Cytophagales > Cyclobacteriaceae > Chryseosolibacter. Next base: position 2,446 of record CAZIAG010000253.1, on the reverse strand, counting down.
CGAGCGAAACGAAATAAACCGGTAGTTGCAAGGCAAAGTTGTTCATCAGCAAACCGGGTGTCACAAAAAGAGGATAGGCGCGGAACTTGGAGAACGTGGCTCGCAAATTACCTGGCGTGGTTCGCAGTAAGGCGACCAATTCTCTCCTCAAACGCGAAGGTGCCTTGAGCCCTGCCTCAAGCGGGTAAAGCAACAAATTCCCGAGGATGATAAAAAATGCCGAGGGAGTAAAAGCCAACCCGCCGGCGAGGGTAAATCCCTTGCTGATTACAACAGAAATCACCTTTGTCGCGGCCCCCCGACCGAACTCTTTGAGCCGTATGTTCCATCCGAGGAAAAGGTGGTTAGCACCCATGAAGAAAAAATACAACGGGACAAAATACAGGTACTGCGAAACTTCCACCTTACCAAAATAGTCGAGCAAGCTCTCGTCCATCGCAAAAACAGAAAAGGTCACCAATCCGGTACCCGCAAGGAGAGTGATAATGGTAACCCTCACCAAATCATAAAACTCGTTGTCGTTGTCAGCGACAACATATGCAGAAGGAAACCGCAGCGTAGAGATCGGTGAAAGTGTGCTCGTGACGGCCCCAAAGAAGGCAAAGATTCCGTATGCCGTCGGTCCATATATCCTCGCGATAAAAGGCGTAAAGCAGAACCCTACCAGCGTTGCGACCGCGTTACCCGAAAAGGTAAGGGCCAGGTTTCTCGCAAAGGTGTCCCGGGCCTTCACTTGCCTCGCAAGCGAATTAATATGCTCTATGGCGGACCACTTCATCGTACAGGTCGGGAAATACGAAATAACGTAATAACCGTGCCACTTTACAACTTCCGGGTACGAAACGAATCGGGCTGCAGGGCACGCGTATCAGTCGTGTCGACATATCTGTTAATTTGCGGTCCATGTCATCCCGGATACTCTTTCTTGTCCCCTATCCACTGGATCAGAGCCCGTCCCAGCGATTCAGGTTCGAGCAGTATTTCAAAAGATTGACGGAAAGCGGCTTCCGTTATGATACTTCCTCGTTCCTGGTGTCCCAGGATGGCAACGTCTTTTACCGTTCTGGGAATATCCTGGGCAAGCTATGGGTGTTCCTTAAAGGAATAAGTCGGCGGGTCGGTGTACTGTTGAAAGCGCAGCGCTACGATTTCATTTTCATCCATCGCGAAGCTGCACCGCTTGGGCCGCCTGTGTTCGAATGGTTCCTGTCTCAAATCCTTCGTCGTCGAATCATTTACGATTTCGACGATGCCATCTGGCTGACTGATCGGAGAAACGAGTCGCGTTTCCTTCGGATGCTGAAATGGCGTAGCAAGGTCAGTTCGATCTGTCGATGGTCGTACAAGGTTTCCTGCGGGAACGCTTACCTCGCCGAATTTGCCCTTCGCTACAACAGGAACGTTGTGATCAATCCCACAACCATCGATACATCCCGCTACCCGAGTCAACAACAAGCGAACCAAAACGAAGAGGCACGTATTTGTATTGGCTGGACCGGCTCGCACTCGACGCTCAAGTACCTGGAATTAATTGAAGCTGTGCTTACCCGCCTTGAACAGGATCATTCAAACCTGATTGTCAAAGTGATTGCTGATCGCCCACCCAACCTGAGCAACCTATCAAGGGTGGTATTTCAACAATGGAATAAGGAGACAGAAGCCGACGACCTGGCGGATATTGACATCGGTATAATGCCCCTGCCCGACGACGAATGGAGCAAGGGCAAATGCGGCTTCAAAATATTACAGTACTTCGCGATGGGCATCCCGGCCGTTGCATCCGCCGTGGGAGAAAACGTAAACATCATCACTCACGGGGTCAACGGGTTCCTGTGTACCGATGAAACATCGTGGTACGAAAAGCTTACCCAGCTCATCAGGAATTCAGCGCTTCGGAGGGAGTTCGGACGTAACGGAAGAAAAACGATTGGCCAGCGGTTCTCGATGGAAAGCAACACTGCGAATTTTCTCGGGCTCTTTGAATAGGTTAGTCCGGCGTCAGGCATTGATGTTTGGCATCTCAACCGCCGGTTGTACGTTGCTCCTTCGCGTCGAGTGATGCCATATATAGATCAGCCCAAACAGAAAGAATGGAATCAGTGGAATCTTATATCTGACGAGTGTGCCGAAGTTGTAGGTGGAAATACCGACGGCGAACGCGAAGGTCAACGAAAATAGCAAAGCGAAAAACACAACCGGTGTCCCAACGAGGGAGAACAGCTTCCCACGAGCGCACCACAATACGTACAGGGTGAACACCATTATTACCAGGCTTTCAAGGGACGAGACGAGCATCAGCACATTATTCACTTCCCAGACGTAGGGACGAAACAACGTCACATTGATCGCCTGAGGGGCCTTACTCAATAGTCCTGTGAGCGTTCCGTCGTGCTCACCCAAAGAATAAGGCGAACCTGCACTACGCCCGGTATAGAATCCGATGTCA
>CAZIAG010000252.1:0-6084 GCA_964537375.1 uncultured Roseivirgaceae bacterium | reverse complement strand
ATGAAGACTGGCGTAGCGACAAGGAGAGCTACCTATCCGCCATCATCAACGATGGTCGGACGAGCAGCGCTATCAACAACGCAATCACGGAACTGAATAATGATCCGCAAAGACTCAAGCAAGTTCTCGATCGTGCATATTACACGTTATGTTATTGGAAAGACACGGACCGCGAAATCAATTATCGCCGATTCTTCACGGTGAATCAGTTGATTTGCCTGAGAATGGAGGATGAGGGCGTATTTTACGATTATCACAAATTTGTCCACGAACTGTATTCAGCGGATCTCATCCAGGGGTTGCGTGTGGATCATATTGATGGACTGTACGATCCAGGTGAATACCTCAGGCGACTGAGATCCTTGTTTGGCGACAAGTGTTTTATCATCGCCGAAAAGATCCTGGAGCCTAACGAGCACATCCCCTCCGAATGGCCTTTACAGGGAACCAGTGGGTATGAGTTCCTGTCTCATGTCAGTCAGCTTATTACTCGCCGGAGTGGTGCCTATAAACTAGTGGAATTCTATAGGCAACTGGTTCCGAGCTTGCCCTCGTATGGGGAGCTCGTTACAAACAACAAGCGACTCATTCTTGAACGACACATGGGAGGGGAATGGGAGAACCTTTTGTTTCGCGCTGCGCGCATCCCGTCCCTGAAACGTTTTTCTGAAAGCCGGTTGAAAGAGGCGTTGGGTGTTTTGATGGTGGCGATGCCGGTCTATAGGATCTATCCGGAACGTATTCCATTGGAAGGAGAAGGTGCCGACCGGATGCGGGAAGCGCACCTTCGCGCTGAAGATTTATCACCCGATCTCGTTCATGAACTGGATGCGCTTCACGAACTCTGGATGGCGCCACCAAATGACCGAATTGAAGAAGAAGCGATTCTCGCATTCCTTAGGCGCCTGATGCAGTTTACGGGTCCACTAACTGCCAAGGGTGTCGAAGACACGACGTTCTACGTCTACAACGCGCTCATAGCGCATGATGAGGTGGGTGACGCTCCTTCGCAACAAGGCATCAGCATCGATCATTTTCACTCGAGAATGCTGGAACGATTGAGTAAGTCGCCATTTTCGCTGAACACCACCGCGACGCATGATACCAAGCGGGGAGAGGATGCACGGTTGCGTCTAACCCTTATCGCCGAATATCCTGACGAATGGAAGACTCTTGTATTGAATTGGATCAACCTCAACGGCTATCTCAAACGCGAGATCAATGGCGTGACGGCCCCTTCCGTTAATGACGAGTACTATATCTACCAGGCTATCACCGGTGGGTTTCCCGATGATCTCACATTGTCCGACGAATGGATCGCGCGGCTAATCGAATATGAAACCAAAGTATTGCGTGAGGCAAAAGTGCATACCCATTGGAGTGAACCAAATGAAGCATATGAGCAGGCATGTACTGATTTTATTCGCGGGATCCTTCACAGCAAGGAATTTATGGAGAGTTTTCTTCCGTTCATCGCCACACTCATCGACCGGTCGCGACTAAGTACACTTGCGCAGGTTGCGCTGAAGATTACTGCCCCTGGCGTTCCGGACACCTACCAGGGATGTGAATTGTGGGACTTGAGTTTCGTCGACCCCGACAACCGTCGTCCTGTCGACTATTCATTGCGCGCTGATGTTCTGCAGGAAATTCAGGACGCTGAACGGCAGGGTGTTGAAGTTGTGAATCGTTTGATTAAGGAAAACAGGGGGAGGGGTTATGAAAAATTCTTCGCCGTTTACAAACTACTGAACTTCCGCAGGGTGCATGCAGACCTGTTTGCGAAGGGGGACTATTTACCGCTCCCCGTTGAGGGAGACACATCGACCGTTGCGTTTGCCCGTGGCCTCGACAGCACTTGGGTGGTCGTCATCGTCCCGCTCGCTGCCGCAGCGAACACGACGAATAAGTCACGCATCCATTTGCCTCTTGAGTTGCCGCGGCGGTGGAAAAACGTTTTCTCTGCAAAGGTTGTTGAGTACGAAGGCGACTTGGCGTTAGGAGCGTCGCTGGACGGTTTCCCGGTTGCCGTGCTGACCAATGATCTTTGATCAGAACGGAAAACCGACACCAATGTTGAGAATTACCGGTTCTTTGAAGTCGTAATGACCCGACGGGCTTTGCTTCGCATAGGGTCTGAAGAGACGTACGTCGTCGAGAACAAATCGTTCTCCCTCCGCACGTGCAGGGTCGTACATTTTGATCCCTACATCCACACGCAGGATGAGGAACGTAAAATCGAAACGCAGGCCAAATCCCGTCCCAACGCCCAATTCTTTTAGGAAGGTCTTTGCCTGAAATTTTGTATTTCCGGAAACGGGGACCTCCTCGTCCGATTCAGGATCGCGCACCGTTTGTTGGCGGAAGAGCCAAACATTACCTGCATCGACGAATAGGGCTCCATCGATAAATCCTACGAGATTCGTTCGTAACTCCAGACTTCCTTCAAGAAGAATCTCCCCCGGTTTTTCAAACTGGTAGTTAAAATAGCCATCCCGGGTCGGGTCGCTGCTGAGGGCGGGAGGCAGAGAGCCGACGCCCAAACGGCGTGGACGCCACGCCCGAACGCTGTTGCTGCCACCGACGAAATAGAATTTTTCGTATGGCAGTGAATTATTCGAATCATAAGAGTAAGCAACTCCTGTATTGACCCTGAACGCCAACGATGCCGTCCGGCTGAGCAATCGCACTTTCCGGTAGTCGAAATTGAAGCGTAGGTATTTAAAATACTGCAAGCCGATAAAATTCAACGTTGTTCCGCCGGATTCGACCTGAGCGCGTATGTACGACGAGTTCTTGTCGTTGCTGCCGTAGTTCTTGTTCCAGGTAATGCCGAAACTGATGCTGCTTACGAATGACGGTTCAAAAGAACGGCTTAGGTTGTAATTGCCGCGACTGTATTCGCGTTCCAACACGTCGATGAATGCGGAGTCAAGATCGGAGTTGATAAGGCTGATGTTGGCCAGCGACAACGAATACTGCGTGATCTTTTTGTTTTGCCAGGTATAGTTGGAACTCAGCGTGGTACTCATCCGACGGTATTCCGGGCGATCTGTGTAGGAGTAGCCGACGGTGACCCGGGTCTTTGGGTTGTACTTACCCATTCTCAGCTGTGTCGATTCTCGGAACGGCCAGAGGAACTGCGGAAAGATCAGCGAAGCATTGATCCCGGCTTCCGTACTGCGATAGATGTTGAGTTCCTGGGTCATGGAGGCCACACCTTCGATCCCTATGCGGCCGTTCATTTCGAAATTCTCCAGCCCTCTGAATATGTTTCGCTTCTTGAAGTTTATGTTGTAAAAAGGCCCCGGGTAACCACCGGTCACCGTTACGCCCACCTCATTCGACCATTCATAACGATCAAGCGGACTGGTAAACACGTTGGCAATGAACATCCCTCCCGACGTGTCGTAGTTGATGTTTACGAACTTGAACGCATCGAGGTTGGCAAGCTGACGTTGCGATTCAAAGGTTCGTGTTCGACTATAGAGGTCGCCGGGAACAAGAAAGAGACGCTGACCCAATATCTTGAGGTTGTATCGGTCTTCATAAAAACGATATTGCACGCCGCGATAGAACTCACGGCGCCGGGCAGTTCCCGGGTACGAGGTGCCGGCATCGGTGACGAACCGGATCGAGTCGATGCGAAACTGCCTGTGATATCCGCGTTTGGCCGGATCGAGAATCTCCAACATCACAGCGACCCGGCGGCCTCCAAGCAGTGAAGTGTCGACTGGAAAGTTTACGTACTGCCTGCTGAAGTCGTAATAGCCATTATCCTTAAGAAGAAGGTCGATGCGCTCCTGTTCAAGACTGAAATTTTCCTCGCGGTATCGTTGACCTGTTTTGAGAAACGACTGTTGTTCATGCGCACGGATGATATTATACACCGTGCTGTCGGAAATCCGGTATAAGAGGCTGTCGATAATATAAGGGGGAGAGGCATCAACGTGGTAAGTAACGGATACGAAACGGCCGGACGAGTCGACTTCGCTTGTAACGTCGTGGTCAAAGTACCCTTCTGAAAACAGGTAGTTGCGCATGCGGTTCCTTGTCATGCCCATGAGCGTGGTGTCGAACACGGCGAGGGGTTCGCCCCATTGCATCCGAAGGTTTCCTTCATCGATATAGGTGTTGAGTCGTTCAACCTTTTTCTGCTTCCGAAACTGGTAGTTGTTTATCCGTGTCTGGTTGTCGGTCGCCGCGATCTTGTTGTCGAACTTTTTCTCCACCGCTTCTTTCTTGCGGATGTATTTGTCGCGGTTGTAGTTCTTTTCACCCCAATAATACAGGAACGTCAGCGGGTAGAGGGGAAGTCCGAAAAGCTTGCGGTTTGGGCGTTGGGCGTAGAGTGGACGCAGTTCGGCCGGTTCCAGGGGCTCCGACACTTCGATAGTCTGTTTAACCAGGATCTTTTGATCACCCTTGAGGTGGCGTGTTCCCAGGCATCCCGTCAAAAGCAGCGACGCAAGACATAAGAAAAAATATTTACTTTTCTTTGTGGTCAACCCGGACGAAATGCTCTCAAAAGCCACTATCAGGTACATCAAATCCCTGCAAGTAAAGAAATACCGAAAACAGGAGCAATGTTTTACGGTGGAAGGCGCCAAAAGCGTAAATGAGCTATTGCATTCCGATTTTGAAGTGTTGAGGGTTCTCGGAACTTCCGAGTTTCTCTCACATCTGGGCAATATCGACCGGGCGGAAGTCATCGAGGTCACGGAAAAGGAACTGGCCAGCCTGGGCGAATTTCAGACCAATAATTCAGGAATGGCTATCGCCCGAATGCGTCCAAATAGGCCTTTGTCCATGGAGCGCGGAGAGTTCGGCCTTGCGCTTGACGACATCCGGGATCCCGGCAACCTGGGAACAATCCTAAGAACGGCAGACTGGTACGGCATCACCAAGATCATCGCCTCAACCGAGACCGCCGACCTCTACAACCCAAAAGTGATCAATTCCAGCATGGGCTCATTTACGCGAGTGCGTGTGTACTATACTGACTTGGCTTCATTCCTCCACGAGAGTCGGGTTCGAGTGTTCGGTGCATACCTGGGGGGAACGGATGTGCACGAGGTCGACTTCGGAACGGGCGGACTCATTGTGATTGGCAACGAGTCGCGGGGTATCGCAGAAGAACTGACTGAGTTTATCACTGACCGCATTACGATACCACGCTACGGCAGTGCCGAGTCATTGAATGCGGCGATTGCTACCGCCGTGATTTGTGATAACCTTCGCCGGAAGGTGGGTATTGGGTCCGGGACTGTCAAAAGGGATGCAGGATCCGGTTGACTGTTTTAATGCTGGACCCAAGACCTTCTCGCTTGAAGGTTTTGGATCCTTTTGGTGGCTTCGTCGTTAGAAGAACCCTTTGCTCTTTTCTGCCGCCTCCTCTGAGAGACGATCTGCATTCGACTTGCCCAGGTACCTGTCGATGGCCATGTGCCCAAGGTAGATTACCGGTGTCAACAGGATTGCCACGGCAAATTTGTAGATATAGTTCGTGATCCCGGTGGCGACGATTTGTACCGTCGGATAGACACCGTAAAAAGCGATGAACAGCACGACAAAGCTATCCACGAATTGTGAAACCAGTGTTGATCCCGTGGCGCGAAGCCAGAGCATCTTGCTACCGGTCATACGCCGCAGCCGCTGAAAGACAAAAACATCCACCAACTGTCCCAACAGGAACGCCACCAGCGACCCGACGATGATTCGTTGGCTTTGCCCCAACACCACGCCAAAGGCAACCTGCATGTTCACGGGGCTTCCGTCGTCCGTCTCCCGGGTTATCCAAAAGTCTGCGGGCGCAAGTCCGATAGACATAAAGATCACCAGGAACGCGTAGGCGATCAGGACCGCCGTGAGATAACTGATTCGTTTTACTCCCGGTTTTCCAAAGTATTCGTTGATCAGGTCGGTGGTGATGAATACAACGGGCCAGATCAACACGCCCGCCGTTAGGTTGAACGACATGTTGAACCCAAGGATGGGGATGTTCGCCGGTTGTAGCCCGACCGAGCTTTCAAAGGAGAAAATTTTCACCCCAATGATCTCTGCCAACAGGGCATTGGTGATGAA
>CAZIAG010000251.1:0-6123 GCA_964537375.1 uncultured Roseivirgaceae bacterium | reverse complement strand
GAATCGAAGGCAAGATGTTTCGGCCAATGGCTCAGACGGTAAGCTTCGCCGTCCTGGGGGCGTTGATCCTTTCCATCACCTATGTTCCCATGATGTCGGCATTGATCCTTCACCGGAAGATTGAGGTGAAGGATAATTTTTCGAATCGAATCGTCAGGTCCCTGCAGCGTATCTATGAGCCGATCGTTCGAAAGGCGCTTGGTTATCCCCGCGCAACAACCGCGATTGCCGTAGCCCTCCTTGCGGTAGCTGTTTTCCTCTTTACCCGGCTGGGCGGGGTGTTTATTCCAACACTTGAAGAAGGTGATATCGCCATGCAGATGACCTTGCCAACGGGATCGTCACTGAAAGAGAGCATACGAACGACTACACAGGCAGAACGAATTCTGCTTGAGAATTTTCCCGAGGTGAGGCAGGTGGTCTCAAAGATAGGTACTGCCGAAGTGCCTACCGATCCGATGTCCGTTGAACTGGCCGACATCATGATTGTCATGAAAGATAAGGGTGAGTGGACCTCAGCTGAGACCAGGCCGGAACTCATAGAAAAGATGGAGGAGAAATTGTCGGCGATATTGGGTGCTTCGTTCGACTTCACGCAACCCATCCAGCTTCGTTTCAATGAACTGATGACTGGTGCTAAAACCGATGTTGCCGTGAAGATCTTTGGCGAGGATCTCGATATCCTCCAGGCGAAAGCGCGCGAGGCCGCTGAGATCGTATCGGAGATACAAGGCGCAGCCGACATCGTCGTGGAACAGACGGAAGGACTTCCGCAGGTCCTGGTGCAATACGATCGTCAACGATTGGCACAGCACGGCGTCGATATCGCTGATCTGAATTCAATAGTCCGGACAGCTTTCGCGGGGGAGCAGGCAGGCGTGATCTTTGAAGGCGAACGGAAGTTTGATCTCACGGTTCGGCTAAGCGAAACTCATCGTGCTGATTTTAACCTGAATAACCTTTTTGTCAGGAACAGCGGGGGACACTTGATCCCCGTTGCCGAGTTGGCCCGTATCGAGCAGGTCGTTGCTCCAGCGCAGATTTCCCGCGACGATGCGCGTCGCCGAATTACGTTGGGAATAAATGTACGGGGACGCGATATCGAAAGCCTCGTTCAGGAGGTACAACAACAGCTGGACGCGAGGCTTGACCTTCCAAGTGGATATTATATTCGTTATGGCGGCGACTTTGAAAATCTCCAGCGGGCGAAAGATCGGCTGATCATTGCCGTTCCAATAGCCTTGCTCCTGATCCTGGTGCTGTTGTACTTTGCATTCGGTTCGCTTCCTTATGCGCTGCTCATTTTTGCCGCGGTGCCATTGTCTGCCATCGGTGGTGTGCTTTCGCTTTGGATTCGCGGCTTGCCTTTCAGCATTTCTGCTGGCGTTGGCTTTATCGCATTGTTCGGTGTCGCCGTGCTGAACGGCATCGTCCTGGTGAGCTATTTCAATCAACTCAAGGAGGAAGGCAGGTTCACGCTGGATGAATTGATTGTTCGTGGCGGACTGGTTCGCCTTCGACCGGTAATTACTACCGCATCCGTTGCGGCTCTTGGGTTTCTCCCGATGGCGATCTCGACCACAGCGGGTGCGGAGGTGCAACGTCCCCTGGCAACGGTTGTCATTGGCGGATTGGTAAGCGCAACCATGCTTACGCTTGTGGTGCTTCCCGTTCTCTATCGCAGTGTGGAAAGGCTCGCCCAACGAAAGCGGAGTGGTCCTGCCCCTGCAGCGATTGCCATTTTGCTCGCATTCGTATCGATCCCCGCGGTGGCGCAAAACCGTCAACCGCTTATGATTTCAGAACAGGAGGCAGTTGACATGGCCCTGGAGCAAAATCCGGAATCAAGGATGGCGGACCTGGCATTGAGACGCGCCGAAGTTCAGCGAAAGAGCGCCACCCTATTGCCGCCTGCGAACATCGGGTTGCAATATGGACAGATCAACAGTGACCAACGGGATCCGTTCGTGGAGATATCCCAGGGACTGGGTAGTATTCCATCGCATATTTATCGCGCCGCCGCTCACAAACACCACGTGCGGTCTCTGGAACATCAGCGCATAATCACCCACAAGGAGCTGGCGCGACGTGTGCGCATCGCGTGGAATGAATGGTTATACCGTCGGCAAGTAGCGAGGGAACTCGATCGGCAGCTGACGTTTTACCAGGATTTTACCCGCAAGGCGGATTTACAGTATCGCACGGGTGAGCAGAGTTTGCTTGAGATAAGAATGATCGAAAGCACGGTCTACGAATTGCGCAACACCCACTCGATGGGGCTGGAGCAAGCGCGACAAGCGATGTCGGAGCTTCAGTTTTTGCTTGCCACCAATCGGGAGCTCATCCCCGCAGCGGATACGTTGATTCGATTAGAGTCGAAGGCCGACACGGCGTTTGCCGATCAGGCCTTCGTTGCCGTGTTCGAGGAAAGGGTTGAAGCAAGCCGGGCCGAGACTGCCGTGCAGAAATCGTTGTTCTTCCCGGAGATTAGCGTTGGATATTTCCGCCAGTCCATTACGGAGACCGATGCGCGATTTCGCGGCATGCGGGGATTTCTGGTTGGTGTGTCGGTGCCGCTTTGGTTTCGCCCCCAGCAGGCAAATCTTCAAAGGGCGCGGATCGACGAGCTTCACGCTGTCCAGGAACTTGAACTTGTTGCGCGCTCGCTGGAGAATACACGCTACAAGGCTTTATCGGATTTGCGAACATACGGCGAACAGCTTAGCTATTACGACGATCATGGACTTGATCAGGCTGAGGCCATTCGCCGAAATGCCGCGCTGCTGATGGAGGCCGGAGAGATTGATTTCTTTCAGTTCCTGCAAAGCCTTGAGCGCTATACTCAGACGAGGCTTCAATTCCTTGAGGCCGTGCGAAACTACAATAGAGCAATCATCGAAGTTGAATACCTTAGTCAACCATAGAGTTATGCGACACATTATTTCATTTCTTTATGTCGTTATCCTTGTCTCTGCATGCAATGAGTCGCATCAGGAGTCGCGCGAGGATGATCGACGCATCACGGAGGAACAAAAGGCGCTAGCCAACGTTACTATTGGTCGTCTCGAATACCGGTTGATGTCGGCGGTGATCTCATGCACGGGGGAAATTGAAGTACCACCTCAGGGCCTGGCTGCTGTTACAGCGCCGTTGGGTGCATACCTCGTGAAAACCAGCCTGGTTCCAGGGATGTTTGTCAGAAAAGGCGACGTTCTCGCGACGGTTTCCAACCCCGAGTATGTTGCCCTGCAACAATCATGGCTTGAAACGAAAAGCGAACTGAGTTACGCTGAACAGGAGTACGCTCGACAAAAGGTACTCCAGGAAGAGAGTGCAACTGCACTTAAAAGGTTGCAACAAAGCGAATCAACATTGAACGTACTGAAAGCACGGCTGGCTGGACTTAATGAACGGCTTCAGCTGATTGGCATAGATCCGGAAAAGCTCGATGCATCGCGTATTTTGACCCAGTTGAACTTGCGCGCGCCGATTGCCGGTTACATTTCTGCCGTGAACTTTCACCCGGGTGAGTACGCCGACGCTACTCAGCCAATTTTTGAGATCGTTGATCTCAATCAATTGCATTTGCACCTGAATGCTTTCGAAAAGGATGTTGCGGACATTCGTGATGGCCAGGCTATCCGTTTTCGACCGGCAGGCAGACGCGACACGGTTTTCCATAGGGCAACGGTTTCGTTCGTGAGTCCTCGTCGCGGTTCCGACGCAAGAACCTTCGATGTCCATGCGCATATCGAGACATCAAGCGATGGTTTGAAACCGGGCATGTACGTCGAGGCAGAGATTTTTACTTCCAACGATAGTACATATGCGATACCTGATCGTGCCGTTGTCCGGGAGGGCAACGAGTATTACCTGGTCGTTGAACGAAACGGCAAGTATGAGATGCAGCCGGTGCAGATCGGTCTGCCGATGGATGGCTGGGTCGAAATCAAAAACGGTGAGGCGTTGAACCGGGAAAGGATCGTTGTGGAAGGTGCATCGCGGGTGTTTGCTGCGTTGAGACGGTCGTGAGGCGAACGCAGCTACCGGGCGTTAATCTTCCCTTTCACGCTTAATCTTGATCTTCGCCTGCGGGCCGACCTGAATGGGTACCTTTTCGACCTCCAGGTTGGCTGCTTCGATGCCGTAGTGTTCTTCCGTGGAAAGACTGTATTTTTTGATGACGCGGTAACTCTGGATGATGAGTCGTTCAAAATTCGAAATCTCGCTGTCGGAGGATGCCCACGAATGCAGAATGATAAACTTGAAGTCGGCCATCATACTGTACTTGTGAAGCGCGGGGTACGGACTTGTCAGGTCGATTTCGCCGGCGTCGGCCATTTCGTGAATGATCTTGTTGAAGATGAGGTTGACCCGGTGATCGGTCTTGAATCCGAGCTTTATACGAATAAAGAAACACCTTCTCGGAATTATGGTATCGACGACGTACTTGCTGGTGAACGGACTATCCACTGTATCGACGTGAACGAACCAGTAGACATCGGCACGCTTCGGTCTTTTCTTGAAAATGGAGTAAATGATGTTTGAATCAATGTAGCGTTTCGTGTCGGCCATGGCAAGGTATACCAGGTTTGTGGCCTCCTTGGGAACCGTCGTATCGGCCTGCAGGTCTTGTATCATTCCTACGTAATGCTTGAGGTCGACGAATTCGGTATGCCGCTCCCGCAGGCGCCGAGCACGCAACAGGACATACATCATCATAAAGAAAAGCGTGGCGATGATGAACGTGAACCAACCACCGTGAGAAAACTTATTCAGGTTGGAGACAAGGAAGGCGATCTCGATCGAGAAGAACACAATGCCCAATGCCGCTGATCGGAATGTCGATTTTTTCGTTACCGAAAAATAGAAGATGAGTAGCGACGTCGTCATGAGCATATCCACGGTCATGGCCAGACCATAGGCTCCTTCCATTTTTTCCGACTGCCCGTCAAAAACGGCAACGACGAGAATACAACCTGTCAGCAAGATCCAGTTAATCGCCGGCAAGTATATCTGTCCTTTTACCTGGCTCGGATAACGAACGCGGCTCGCGGGCCATAACTTCAGCTTCATGGCCTCGTTGACCAACGTGAAGGTCCCGGAGATCAATGCCTGACTTGCGATCACGGTGGCCAGCATGGAGATCACCACGCCGAACACTAACACGCCTTCAGGGATGATCTGGAAAAAAGGTATTCGTTCCCCGAGATACTCGCCGTTGTGTTGCAGCAGATAGGCGCCCTGCCCAAAGTAACTCAACAGCAACGCCACTTTCACAAATGGCCAGGCAACGCGAATATTGGACTTCCCCACGTGGCCGAGGTCGGAGTACATGGCTTCGGCCCCGGTAGTGCAAAGAAATACGGCGCCGAGGATCCAGAAGCCGCCGGGGTATTTGACCAGGAGTTCATAACCGTATACAGGATTGAGCGCCTTCAATACCTGTGGTGATTCAACGAGGTGAATCGCTCCCATAACGCCGATGAAACTAAACCAGACGAACATCACCGGTCCAAATGCTCTGCCTACGATCTCACTGCCAAACTGTTGGAAGATGAACAACAAAACCAGGATCGCGATCACGATGGCGATGATTGTTTCGCGGGTGATATCGGGGTTAAGGGAACGGAGGCCTTCAACCGCGGAAGTGACACTGATTGCAGGCGTGATAAAACCGTCGGCGATAAGTGTGGCACAGCCGATCACTGCAGGAAAGATCACCCAACCTGCCTTGTAGCGACGAACGAGCGCGTAGAGCGCAAAGATTCCACCCTCGCCCTTGTTGTTTGCGTTGAGGGCGAGGTATACGTATTTGATGGTGGTGATGGCCGTGAGCGTCCAGAAGACGCAGGACAACCCGCCGAAGATCAGTGTTTCATCGATGGCGTGTTCGTCTACGATGAAGCGGAACGTGTAAATCGGTGATGTTCCGATGTCCCCGAAGATGATCCCCAGTGTTATGAGGAGGCCTGCGCCTGAAAGGGGGATTGCGTGTTTTCCTTGTGAATCTGCCATGGGGTCAGGCTATGAGGTCTTTAAACTGAAGGGGACGTCGCCGGTTGAGATCGGGAGATTCCGGCAAGCCGACGATAAAGCAGGCGTCAGGTGGCTCGGAAATAA
>CAZIAG010000250.1:0-6129 GCA_964537375.1 uncultured Roseivirgaceae bacterium | reverse complement strand
TTCGTTTCAATTAAGTTCCGCGCATACACAATAAAAAACTTACGCATACGTTGGGCGCGAACCATGAGTATGCATTTGATACCAAAAAAGACCTGCTAAATCGACACGCTGGCTAAAGCTGAGGCGTCATTCAGGATGCCTCACCACTCGTCGACTTCTTCGCGCGAACGAAGATTATTGTTGAGTTCAAAATATTGCCGGACACCAATGGATCTCTAATCTTCTGGCGGTAAGTGGATCTTCATTTGATCGCGGGGACAATTTTGTTGTCGAAAGAAGAATCGTACAAGCCAATTCTTTTTCAATATTCCAACACGATATATCTTTTCGAAAAAGCGGTTCGAGCCGTGCCTAACATGTTCTACGGCGCTTCACCTGAAATATTTGAAAAGGCCTCTCTGCTAATGCGGAATCAGACCTCAGGTGAGCGTGCCTTGTGGAAACGCTTGAAAGATGGAAAGCTCCTGGGCCTAAAGTTCCGACGACAACATCCAATCGCCTGCTTCGTTGCAGATTTCTACTGCCATAAAATAAGACTTGTTGTTGAAGTTGACGGTTCGCATCATGAAAAACCTAAACAACAGATCTTCGACACGATAAAGTCTGAAGAACTCATCGCGCGCGGCATAACCGTGATGCGATTTTCGGAACAGCAGGCTATCCATTTCCCCGATCAGGTTATTTCTGAAATGAAGACGACCGCCAGGATTCTTCTAGAAAGCAATAACAATTTAGATACATCGCAATCGAGACTAACGTTCTGGTCTTATGATAATGATAATTCGTTTTTCGCTTTGAATTCACACACGACCCCAGGCCGGGGCGGAGAAAAAGTTCATCCGGGAAATGCGGACATGAACGAAGAACGCCGTGTTTCAATCACCGAGGACGAGAGAATGAAGAATACGGAATGCTGAAGTAGAAGTATTAGAGATTGAGGATTGAAGATTTTAGAAGTAGATGTATTGATGGGAGAGCGTCCGGACCAGGGCCCGGTCTCTGGTCACTGGTTTGTGACGTCGTGGTTAGGGAGTATTCTCCTTAGCCTAAGGCTCAAGGCTCAAGGCCTAACACCCAAGCGCCAAGGCGCAAGACCCAAGGCCCGGGATCAAGCTCCGAGACCCAGGATTGACGTGATCTGAAGCGATGGGCTTTGCTCAACATCCTCCACCTAATTCTTGTATTTAAATCGTTTTCATAAAAAAATCCCGCATATCGATCCGGGAGGCCTGTCAGCCCGGTTCAAATTCGGTAACTTTGGTTTCAACCTGACTGCAAACTATGCCTTCTACTTACCATCAGGCCGTCGCCACGCGTTATCACATTTACAACAGTCTATTCCTTAATCTCCCTTACACGGGGATTTTTCGGACCGGCACGCTGCTGCCGCTATTGCAACAAGCATGTGAGGAAGGCTTTGCCAAAGGGAGAGATCCGCGTTCGATTATTCGCAAGTTCTTCGCAGATTTCGCTCCCGAAGCCACGCGAAAAGAACAGTTTGACCTATTGTTCAACTTCATTCAATACGCCGAACGCCAGGTTGTATTGTTTGATTCGGTTGAGGACGCTGCGTTTGAGGAAGTGAACAATTTGAACGGGAAGGGCAGCATCCAGGCCTTACTGTTGCGAACTTCCGCCGAGGGGCTTACCGATGCGCTCGCCAGGAAGCTTCAGGACTTTAGTGTTCGGGTGGTGCTCACCGCACACCCAACGCAATTCTATCCCGGCAACGTGCTTGCTATTATCAACGACCTGGAAGAATCCATCCGACAAGGGCGCCTTGATCACATCAACCTTCTCCTGAGGCAACTCGGGAAGACCGCGTTTATCAACCGGACGAAACCGAGCCCTTTCGATGAAGCCGTGAGCCTGTGTTGGTTTCTTGAAAATGTTTTCTACCCGGTCATCCCTCAGATCCTGCAAAAGCTAATGGAGGGACTTCAGATACCGCTTGACCAATGGACGAATTTCGACCTGGTCAAGATCGGTTTCTGGCCTGGTGGCGACCGCGATGGGAATCCCTATGTTACTCATGAGATCACCCTCAGGGTGGCTGCACGGTTACAGCAGACGCTGATGCGGTGCTATCATCGCGATGTTCGTTTTCTAAAGCGGCGCCTTACCTTCCATGGAGTCGACGAAATCATCGCCCGGGTCGAGCGAAAGATCTACCCACTCGCCTATGGAAACCCCGAAGACGGATATCGCAATGCTTCCGAACTTCTCGGCGACCTGGCTGAAGCCCGTGCGTCGCTTATCGAAGATCACAGGGGCCTCTTCCTGGATTTGCTCGACAGCTTTGTTTTGAAGGTGAGAATCTTTGGATTCCACTTCGCGAGCATGGATATACGGCAGGACAGTCGTAAGCACACCGAAGTCTGGAACGTCATCCTGAAAAAACTCCAGCGGACAAACAAGAAGCTGAAGGGTTTCACCAAGAAAAACGGCGACGAACAGGTACGCGCCCTGCTGCGGTTAAAGTTCAAACCAGAACAGATGAGGATCAAGGACCCATTTGTCAGTGAACTGCTGGAAAGTATTCGCGTTATCGGCAAGATCCAGGAGATGAATGGCGAACAGGGCTGTCATCGATACGTGATAAGCAACTGCCAATCGGCGCTCGACATCATTCGCGTCTTTCAGCTTGCGAAGGTCTTGCTATCGAAAAAGAACAGGCTTGCCCTCGACATCGTCCCATTGTTTGAAACCATTGAAGACCTGTCTGCGGCACCCGAAGTCATGGATGCCCTTTATCGCATACCGGAATATCGGGAACACCTGCGGCAGCGGGGAAACAAACAGACGATCATGCTGGGCTTCTCGGACGGCACAAAGGACGGTGGGTACCTGCGTGCCAACTGGTCCATCTTTAGAGCAAAAGAGAATCTCACCATTCTTTCGCGGAAGTACGGACTCACCGCCGTCTTCTTCGACGGCCGGGGCGGACCACCGGCGCGAGGCGGCGGCAACACCCACGACTTCTATGCGTCGCTTGGAGAAACCGTTGAAGACAAGGAAGTACAACTTACAATCCAGGGACAGACAATCAGTTCAAACTTTGGAAAAGCGGCTTCTTGCCTGTTCAACCTCGAGCAACTGATTTCCGCGGGAATAGAGAACGACGTGTTTCGCAACAACATAATTCAGCTTGACGAAAAGGAGAAGCAGCTCCTGGAACGACTTGCTGAAGAAGGCCACAAAGCTTATCTCGAACTAAAGCATCATCCGAAGTTCGTTCCGTACCTGGAAAGAATTACGCCACTCCGCTTCTTCGGAGACATCAATATCGGGTCACGCCCCGTCAAGCGCAATTCGGGGGATTCATTGAAGTTCGAAGATCTGCGCGCCATTCCCTTTGTCGGTTCATGGGCACAAATGAAACAAAATATTCCCGGCTTCTATGGCGTCGGGAGAGCGTTGAAGCATTTGAAGGCCGAGGGGAAAATGAAGGAACTTAAACGTCTCTTCAGGCAATCGCTTTTCTTCCGCACGCTCCTCGGAAACAGTATGATGTCGCTGACCAAGAGTTATTTTCCAGCGACCACCTACCTTGCCAACGACGAAGAATTTGGTGAATTCTGGAATAAGTTGCACGAAGAATACAAGCTCTCTATCGCAATGATTCTTGAAGTGTCGGGCCTGTCAGAGCTTATGGAAAACAATCCCCTCAACCGTGATTCGGTAAAGCTTCGGGAGCGAATTGTACTTCCTCTAATTACTATACAGCAGTTTGCTCTCCAGCAACTCAGAAGCCCGGACTTCCCCAAGGAAAAAGAGTATACAAAGGAGTACAGAAAGCTGGTGTTACGGTGCATGTTCGGGATCATCAACGCCGCAAGGAACTCGGCCTAACCACTTCAGCGTTCAGGGTTCATTGAACATTGTATCTTCTATTTTTTCGCTACCAGACCAAACGCCTTCACCATCTGCACGAACTCTTTCCGATAGCCTTCCGGATCAGGGTCATGTGCGCCCTCGGCGAGAGAAGCCACATCGTCGTATCTATAGTGCGCGACATATTCTGACTCGCGAAGCAACATCCCGAATGCGGCAACCGACGCCGACCACCTGAAATTGTCCGACGTTTCATCCAGTGGCGTATTTTCATCCTTGAGCGGATGTGTGATCAGCGCACTGGCATCGTCGTTGGGTTTCTTGTAACGCAATTTTATTGTCATCAGCTCATCGCTGTTCGCGGCATCCGAATTGATCGTCGTGGCCTGGTACTTGAGTTCATCCATTTTAAAGAATTCGCTTTCCGCCCCGACCGGTATGATCTCATAGAGGGCTGTTACGGTATGTCCCGAGCCGAGTTCGCCTGCATCCTTCTTATCGTTATTGAAGTCTTCATTTCTTAGCAGCCGGTTCTCGTAGCCGATGAGCCGATACGCTTGAACCTTTGCAGGATTGAACTCCACCTGGATCTTCACATCCTTCGCGATCGTAAACAACGTTCCACCGAACTCATTTACCAGAACCTTGCGTGCCTCAGTGATGTTGTCGATGTACGCGTAGTTGCCGTTACCCTTGTCCGCCAATATCTCCATCCTGGAATCCTTGTAATTGCCCATCCCGTACCCAAGAACGGTCAGGAACACTCCGCTCTTTCGCTTTTCTTCAATGAGGCGTTGCATCGACGCGTCACTGGATTCGCCTGTGTTGAAGTCGCCGTCGGTTGCCAGAATGATTCGGTTATTACCATGCGGATCAAAATTCTTCATGGCCAACTTGTACGCGAGCGTCAGCCCCTCTCCCCCTGCCGTCGATCCACCGGCTTCGAGGCGGTCAATCGCTGACAGAATACTTCGTTTCTCGGCTCCTGACGTCGGTTCCAAAACGACACCGGCGGCCCCGGCATAAACAACAATTGAAACATGGTCCTCAGGTCGCAGTTGGTCCACCAACATCCGAAAAGAACTCTTGACCAACGGCAACTTGTTCGGTTGATCCATGGAGCCTGACACATCGATAAGAAAGACAAGGTTTGAAGGCGGAAGATTTTTCGTCGGAATCAGTTTGCCCTGGAGACCGATATGAACAAGTTTATGTTTGGGATTCCAGGGAGTGATGGATATCTCCGTATGAACAGCAAAAGGATGTTCATTACCGGGTTGATCGTAGTTATAGTCGAAGTAGTTGATCATTTCCTCAATCCTCACGGCATCGATGGGCGGACGTTGACCGTTGTTGATGAAACGCCTGATGTTGCTATAGGAAGCCACATCGACGTCGACAGAGAATGTTGACAGTGGATTCCTCATAGCAGAATGAAAAATATTCTCCTCGATAGACGAATAGGATTCCGTGTTCCAATTCGGGTCCGCTTCCTCTACGGGTGAGAGAAATGCATCTGGCGCCATCATTTCGCCGGCGCGCTGTTTTTGAACCCGCGGCGGCGCTTCCACAGCATATTCGTTCGGGGGATCGCCTCCCTCGTAGTTTGTCATTGTACGACGGTCAGCACAGCGCTGCATTGAACGAATACAATAAGGATCAATGTGATCCGCGCCATGCGTGAAACATCCATCATTTTCATGTCGGTAAACTTTATTTGCATCAGGATGATCACATCGCTAACATTCCACAAGGTTGCCCCGGAAATTTTACTATTTTGAAAAATGGTTTCGGCTGACCGTTACAAGAACCTGACCGATGAAGAACTCGTTGACCTTTACAAGAAGTCATCGGAGCTTGGTATAGTCGGGGAACTTTACAACCGGTACGTCGCGCTCACGTTTGGTGTATGTCTCAAATACCTGAAGGACAGGGAAGAGAGCCGCGATGCCGTTATGCAGATCTTTGAGAAACTGATGGTCAGCTTGCGGGAACATTCAATCAGCCATTTTAGGGGCTGGTTATACGTGACGGCCCGAAACCACTGCCTGATGCAGATCCGGGCCCGAAAGGGAAAAAATTTTGAAGAAATTTCGCCATTTCTTATGGAATCCGGGCCGGAAATGAATCTGGAGGAAGATCCCGAGATAGAGACGAATCTTAGTAAATTAGAGAAGTGTATCGACCTGCTGGGGAATGAGCAGCAAATCTGTGTACGCCTGTTTTACCTGGAGCGGAAATGCTACCGGGAAATCACGGAGCAGACCGGGTATGACCTGAAGAAGGTCAAAAGCT
>CAZIAG010000249.1:0-6137 GCA_964537375.1 uncultured Roseivirgaceae bacterium | reverse complement strand
ATTGTCAGGTCCCACCTCCCTTCAAGCGCTCTGTCCTGCGCGGTGACGGCCGCGGATATAATAAGGCAGGTCGATATTGCAATACACAGTCTTCTCATTTTTTCAGTTGTTTTAGCCAATAAAATTAGAGCGAATGACGGGAAAGTCAAACGACTGTCGTATGAGAGATATTTGCTCGTTATGGGAGAACACCCTTGGTGTGTCGTTTTACGGTGCTTTTTTTCGATTCTACCGTTTGCATTTTGGGCCGTGGCTGAGTCGACTACGATGAAATCTGGAGCCTATGCAGATTTTCTTCCCTCTCTATTCTTTGTCAAACTTCATATCGTTTGTGCCCTGGTTGCTCCGCGATGACGCTACCGTGCGAGGACACATTCAGGTGCTACGGTCCCGGAACAGGTTAATGGCTGAGCCATCCGAAAAAAATTATACCAACTACAGCTTATTTTTTTCTTGAAAAAAGGTGTCCGCGCCGGCCTATTGCTACCGGAAACAAGTAATTAAAAAAATAATGCAACGCCTTGGATAGGCGACTGGTTGTTGCGTAAATTCGAATGACCATTCAGAAGGATAAATCCCACGAAAGTATTCTCCCCACCACACGATTTCCCTGAGATGTCGTGTGCACTGCATTTGACCAATAGTTTTAACCAAACCAACAAGCTCATGAGATACTTTCGTTTTCTGCTTTTTGCAGTACTCGGGTTGTCCATGTCGATGGTGTATGGACAGAACTGGCAACTGGTCTGGGCTGATGAGTTCACAAACGGTATTGGCCCCGACTGGGTTTTTGAAACCGGCACGGGCTCCGGTGGATGGGGCAACAACGAATTGCAGTACTATCGCAGTCAGAATGCCACTACATCTAACGGTATGCTGGTGATCACCGCAAGACACGAGTCGTTCGGCGGTATGCAATATACTTCTGCCCGAATGAAAACGCAGGGAAATGCGTCGTGGCGATACGGCCGGGTGGAGGCGCGTATTGCTATGCCCGCATTTCAAGGTGTTTGGCCGGCGTTTTGGATGCTAGGTGACAACATCACCTCCGTCGGATGGCCTGATTGCGGCGAAATCGATATCATGGAACACGTCAACACAGGGGGCAATGTCCACGGCACTATTCACTGGCGTGATCACAACAACCTTTATGCGAATTACGGGGGAGGGACCAACACGACGGTGACTAATTTCCATGTCTATTCGATCGAATGGAATTCATCTTCGATCAAATGGTTTGTGGATGGTGTTCAATACCATGAAGCCAATATTGCGAACGGGATTAATGGAACGCATGAATTCCATAATAACTTCTTTATTATTCTAAACATGGCGATTGGCGGGAATTTTCCCGGGTTTAATATTGACAACAATGCTTTTCCCGCCAGCATGTTTGTGGACTATGTTCGCGTTTACCAGGCTGGATCTTCTCAGCCACCGACTAGCGCACCTATCGGCCAAACAATCGCCTTGCGTGGTAACAACAATCTTTTTGTGAGTTCAGAGAACGGCCAGAGTCCGATGAATTGTAATCGGGCAACAGCTCAGGCCTGGGAGCACTTCCTCGTCGTTGACGCGGGAAATGGCAAGGTCGCATTGCAGGCGATGGGGAAATATGTTTCGTCGGAGGACGGCCTGGCACCGATTACTTGTAATCGAACCGTTGCACAGGCGTGGGAACATTTTGATTGGATCGCGCATGCTGATGGAACCGTGAGTTTGCGCGGGAACAACGGCAGGTATATCTCTTCCGAAAACGGAACCCAGGCCATGACCTGTAATCGTACGGCTATCGGTGGATGGGAGAAGTTTACATGGAGTACTGTGGGTGGCGGTTCCGGTGCGCGCGTGGCATCGGGCGTACCGAAAACTCAATTGACCAATTACCTGGCAATCGAGGACCGCCTTTCCGTTTTTCCCAACCCTTCCCCCGGGCGAGTCGTGATCCGGGTCGGTTTCCCTTCTGCGGTTACACTGTATGATGTGCACGGCAGGCCTTTGATTGAAAGGGAAGTCGAACGGGAAACGGAGATCGATGACCTTCGCCCGGGCGTGTATGTCGTGAAGTCGTGGGATGGAGCTCTCCTTGAGACACTGAAATTCGTGGTGCATTGAGTTCCTTCATCCACCACACGTATCTCCCGGTTAAGGCCGGGAGATTTTTTTGATCGGATTGTCTTGTGATGCCTGGGGGATTTCAACCCGTCGTTTGATATTTATCAGGGCGTGGTCAGGCAACGCTGAGTCAAAAATCCGTATCCAATCCCAGACGGTCCTTTAATTCTTTGAGGATTGGATTCTTTTCCGCGAGATATTCAAACTTGTCGCGTGCGGTGTACATCATCTTGCTATCATCGGGTGTGGTACTGACGCGACCCGTCACCTGGATGTTGGAATTTCGGAGCCTCTCACGCAGGTAGCTGGCCAGTTCGATCTTGATGTTGTCGAGCATGGTTTCCTGCACCGGGCTCAGGAGATTGACGACAACCTGGTTTCCGTTCAGTTCAAAGGGTTGGGTGAGCATCTGGTATTCCGCCTGAAACTTGCGCCGTTGCTCAGCAAAAGTTGTCCATGCTTCCTGAAGTTGTTGCTCTGTGAAGGGCTCATTGAGGACCTTCTCCTCGGCGCCGTTTGAAGTTTCGGATTTCTGGCCAGGCTTCAGTAGCGAGGTGAGTTTAACTGTTCTTGGTATGGACCGCCCACGTGTTGACTCGGTTTTTTCCGATGGAACCGGTGTTGACAGGGTGGCAGGGGAAGCCGGGGCAGGTGGATCAATAACCACCGATTGTTCATTGGCAGGCAGCCCGGACTCTAGACTAATTTTTTTTTTAACGCCTCTTCCGATGCGGCACCGTTTTGCTTAACGTCGATGACATGGCTGACGTGAGCCATCTTCATCAGCGCAAGTTCGGTGGTGAGGCGCTGATTCTTACTGCTTTTGTAATTGATATCGCATTGGTTGGCGATGTTCAGCCATGTGAGGAGTAAAGAAGGAGATGAACGTTGTGCCTGTTCGGCATATTTTTTCTTGACTGTGTCCGGAACTTCCATCAGTTGCACGGTGCGGGCGTCTTGTGAAACCAGGAGGTTTCGGAAGTGTTCGCTGAGTCCGACAATAAAGTTGTGACCGTCAAAGCCTTTCTTCAGTATCTCATCGAGCAGGACCAGGGGTTCCGTATGATTCTGGGAGAGAAGAGCGTCCACGACCTGGAAGTAGTAGTCGTAGTCGAGGATGTGCAGATTTCTCAGCGTGTCCTTAAAGGTTACCCCTTTCCCGGAAGAATACGTGACCATCAGGTCAAAAATGGACAGCGCATCACGCAATGCGCCGTCGGCTTTGCGGGCGATCAGGTGGAGCGCTTCTTCCTCCGCCGGAATGTTCTCCCGTTCGGCAATCTTTTTGAGGTGATTCGCTATGTCGCTGATTTGGATCCGGTTAAAATCAAAGATCTGGCATCGCGACAAAATGGTGGGGATCACCTTGTGCTTTTCCGTGGTAGCCAGAATAAACACTGCATATGAAGGTGGTTCTTCCAGGGTCTTCAGGAAGGCGTTGAATGCCGCGTTGGAGAGCATGTGAACCTCGTCGATGATGTAGACCTTGTACTTTCCAAACTGGGGAGGGTAACGCACCTGGTCGATGAGGTTGCGAATGTCTTCTACCGAATTGTTGGACGCTGCATCTAACTCAAAGATGTTCAGCGTATTTGTTTCCGTGCTCTCTTCGAATCCATTGATCAGGCGTGCGACAATGCGTGCGCAGGTGGTCTTCCCTACGCCCCGAGGGCCGCAAAACAGCAGTGCTTGCGCCAGTTTGCTGTTGTCGATCGCGTTTTTGAGGGTAGTGGTGATGTGCTCCTGTCCGACCACCTGGTCGAACCCTGTGGGCCTGTACTTCCGCGCTGAAACAACAAAACTTTCCATCCGGCTGGCAAGATAATCTTACATTCAAACTTTGCCAACAGGAAAACATTCGGTGTTGTGGAAAATGGAATCCCGGTCAGCGAATCCACCAAAACTGAAAAACGGTAGTCCTTGTATCCGAGGGAGTTGCCGCAAACGACCAACCTTCCTTGCCGGGCTTTCTGGCTACGCTGCCCTGGAGAAGGCACACTGAAAGAAAAAAGGTCACCCTTGAAGAGCGACCTTTTTGATCTCTCCGGACAAAGCCCGGAAATATGGTTCTTAGTTCGTTTCGTTAACCGTGAACTTGTTGCCTGATTTCATGATGGACAGGAACTCGAGTACTTCGCCGTCGTCGTTTACCGTGAAATCCTGAGTGAAGATCAGCGAGGTACCCGATTCAACACCACGGACCTCCACCGTAAGTTCTCCGGCTTTGTCCACATCGAAAAATCGGATGAGCATAAAATATTCACCATCGTCGGCAAACGCTTCCTAAGTACGCCGGCGACGATAAAAACAACCGGAAGATGAGGTACTCCGCATACTACAATAAGGCAAAAATCTATTTGATTCTCGATAACCCTGAGGCTGCGATCAAGGAATGTGAAGCACTGATTGCGAATGACTACGATACGAAAGACGGCGAGCGGATGCGGAAAGAGGCGGAGGCTCTGATATCCTTGTTCCAGAAAAACAATCGGAATTCCCGCCACTTCTCCATCGATCTGTCAAAACGCCCAGCCGCCGGCCGCGGAATAAATTTGGCGGCTGAAGGTTTATGAAAGCTGCCAGTCGATTTTTCACCGGCAGCTTTTTTGTATTCTGGTGAACGTTTTTGCACTTATATTTGTCATCCAATTGCCAGGTAGTACAACGTTTTTTGACATTTTGGGGCCGACCGGTTTTGACAGGCTGTTTAACGGCGTAAGTAAGCATGCAGGCTCATGGGATGAGAGCCTTGAAAGATAGTCCTAAACCATAATTGGCGAGTCTAACTACGCCATGGCTGCCTAATCTTACCAATCGTAAGATTCGGCTAAAGGGTTGAGCGTAGCGCTCCCCGGCCATCATCGCTCAGCGCCTCTGTTCTACGGGAGCTGGTTAAGCGGTGTCGATCAGTAGAACTGCTCCGTGTGAGGTTACTAAGCACGGCTAAGCTACAGTGACTAAGGGATGTTTCAGGTTGTTGATGACCTTGACGTTCACGAAAATCAACATCAACTAAGCATGTAGAAGGTACGTTGTTATCTTCTCTGGACCAGAGTTCGATTCTCTGCGGCTCCACTTTGACGTAAACCAGTGAGTTCTCGCCAGTGATTAGACACTGCGGGCGGGCGACCGAAAAACTGGTTTTACACCACCAAATTCCCAAGATTTCAATTTCGAGGTCTTGGGTTTTTTTGTTTGTAGTGTTTCAGGATTAGGGGATAAGTGGTTGGAAAAAACTACCCTTTTTGAAACCCTGCCATCAAAAATCACCCAAAGAGGCACAGATTGGGTAGTTTTTTGTCTGTGAATAATTGATTTTCAGACACTTAACCCCCTATTTCGAATGCGAAACAACGTAAAAGTTTCATTCTGGCTCATCAAGTCAAAGAAAAATGCCAACCGAAAACATCCTCTCTACATGAAAATCTTTTTCCAAGGTAAGGGAGTAAAAATGTCGACAGGACATGCTGTGGCTGCGCAGCTTTGGGATAAGAAGAAAAAGAAAGTAAAGGGTTCTACACTCGAAGCACACGCAGTGAACGAGAGCATGGCTTCGCTCCGTGCACAGGTCATTATGATTGTGAACAAGTTCCTCTTGACGGGACAGCAATTCAATGCTGAGATGATCAAAGATCGGCTCAGTGGCAAGGAGATCAAGAATATAACTCTGTTGCAAGCCTGCGACCTATACCTCGACATGATGAGGACGCTTAAAGCTGAGTACTCCAAGCCAACGATTATTAAGTACACCAACACAAAGCAGCGTCTTTCCGAATACATGCGATCACAGTACGGTCGCAATGACGTTTACCTATATGAATTGGACTACAATTTCATTCGAAATTTTGAGATATTCCTAAAGACTGAATTCAACAACTCGCAGGTTACGTGTTACAAGCACTATCAGCGATTTACCCGGATCATTCGGGTGATGATGCAGAAAGGATATCTCCAACAATACCCGTTTCAGTGAAAGCTATCCCGAAAGTTGTCACGATTAAAAATAGAGATTAATCGTTAAA
>CAZIAG010000248.1:0-6140 GCA_964537375.1 uncultured Roseivirgaceae bacterium | reverse complement strand
TCACCATTTGAATCGTTGAACAGTTCGGGTTGGCGATGATACGATCATCAATTGTGAGGACATGGCCGTTGATCTCCGGAACGATGAGTTTCTTATCGGGATCCATTCTCCACGCCGAAGAATTGTCAATAACGATTGTTCCTTTCTCCGCAAACCGGGGAGCCCATTCCAAGGACGTTCCTCCACCTGCGGAAAAGATGGCCAAATCAGGTGCGAGTTGACAAACCTCCTCGATACTCCGGACGGTGTATTCTTTACCCTTGAAAGAAATGTTTTGTCCGACGGACTTCACTGAAGCAACCAGGTAAAGTTCACTGAACGGGAAATCTCTTTCCTCCAGAACCTTCAGGATTTCCTGACCCACCAAACCCGTTGCACCTACTACTGCCAGTTTCATTTTTGTCGTAAATTGAACGTACAAAAATAGTGTTTTCCCTCTCGCACTATGAAGTACGATGCAAAAATATCCATTGCGTTTACAGCAGCTCTTTTGCTGAAAACGTTTCCGGTACTTTTCCTTATTCTTCTTGCCAGCTCCCAACAATTGTTAGGTCAGTTCATTGATGACTTCAGTGATGGGGACTTCACGGAAAATCCGTCGTGGCAAGGAGACGTGGAAAAGTTTACCGTCGATGCGCAACGGCTCAGGTTGACAGCGCCGCCTGTGAATAGCGATGCCATTCTGATCACACCGAGTTCATCATTTTATAACGCAACGTGGGAGTTTGACCTTCGGTTGGAGTTCAATCCTTCATCGAACAACTATGTCATGATCTATCTGGCTTCGGATCAAGCTGATCTCAGGAGTCCGCTGAATGGCTATTATGTGATGATCGGTGGAACAACGGATGAGGTCAGTCTCTACCGGCAGACCGGCGCAGTGACGACCAGGATCATAGACGGTGAGGACGGAAGAGTCAATGCATCAATCGTGGATGTCGGTATTAAGGTGACCCGCGACGTGCTGGGCAATTGGCAACTATTTAGCGACAGCGCCGCCATGGGTTACCGCCTCGAGGGCGAGGTCCACGATGCCACCCATCCCACTACACAATTCTTCGGTGTCCGTTGCGTATACACATCAACCCGGTCGGACGATTTCTATTTCGATAACTTTATTGTCAACGGCGAGGCTTTCATCGATCTTCAGCCGCCAGACGTAGTATTAGTGAAAGCTGTTTCGTCCAGCGAACTGGAAGTTGTGTTCTCGGAGGTTGTGACTCCAATGTCGGCGCGGGAAGTCACTAATTATTTAATACCGGAGATTGGCCCGCCTACCGTCGCCATCCTTTCTAATGACAGCACAACGGTGAGTCTTGCCTTTGAAGACACCTTCACAAATGGGGTACCTCAATTATTGAAGGTGAAGGGAGTCACCGACCTGGTTGGGAATGCACTTGAGCACGTTGAGATTCCGTTTCTGTACTTTCACACGCGCTCACCGGAGCGCGGCGATGTGGTCATTACGGAAATATTCGCCGATCCGACGCCTGTCGTCGGGATGCCCGAGGCGGAGTTCGTTGAACTCTACAATCGCGCAGATGTTCCCTTCGATGTTCAAGATTGGAAATTTGCTGATGCAGGCGACACCGTAAGGTTTAAGGAATCTTTCATCCTCCTGCCGGATCGGTATGTAGTGATTTGTCATCCGTCTGCGACAGCTGCGTTTTCGAAGGGAGATGTCATTGGCCTGGCGGGTTTCCCATCGCTGAACAACGCTGGCGATCATTTGAAGCTCCTTGACTCTGCCGGCCATCCGTTGGATGAAGTGAAGTACAGCAATTTATGGTATGGAGACGAAGAGAAAAAAGACGGAGGCTGGTCGCTTGAGCGGATCGACCCTGGCGACTTTTGCAGGAATGAGCGAAACTGGACCGCAAGTCGAAGCGTGAGCGGTGCCACACCGGCTTTACAGAATTCCGTACACGATCCGACGCCCGATGTTGACCCGCCTCGTTTGGTATCTGTGCAGGTCATTGACACGGACAGCGTCGTGTTCCTTTTTGATGAAAAACTCTATGAAGCACTACCGCCGACGACGGCCCTCGAAGTTGCGCCGTCAATTGAAATTGACGTGTTGGGCTTTGCCAGCTCAGCTGCCGACGCTATCGCGGTGAGATTTGCGGAACCGTTGGATTCGACACTAGCATACAAATTCACCTGGAGCGGAATTAAGGATTGTCCCGGAAATCCGCTCGACTCAGCATTTTCGCAGGTAATGATCAAACTGGATCAAACCCCGCCAACGGTCAAAGCGCTCAATGTCATTTCCGCAGACACGATAGAGCTGATTTTTGATGAACCGGTACTCGCCGAAACGGCCCAACAGGAATCTCACTATGTCGTGAATGGGAGCACCGTTCCGCTGCACGTTGATTTGATCGAAGACAGGAGCGTTCGGCTGCGGTTTGCGGAGCCGTTTGTGAATGGCAAGGAGAACATTATGTCCATTGCAGGTATTCGTGACCGCGCAATGAATGAGATGACCGGGATTGAGGTAGCGTTTATGTTTTTTGATCCGATGCCCTCACAATACCGCGATGTCATCATTTCAGAGATTCTTCCCGATCCGGCACCAGTAGTAGGGATGCCCGAAGCCGAATTCATTGAGATCTACAATCGTTCAACGGGGCCGTTTGATCTTCAAGGATGGTCTGTAACCGACGGCCGGGATGCAGCGGTCCTGGAGTCGAGGATTCTGTTACCGGGAGAATACCTGATCCTGTGTTTACCTAATGCACGGTCGAGGTTCGATTCTTTGGGGCCGACTATGGGTGTTGCAAGGTTTCCTTCGTTGAACAATCGTGGTGATCGAGTAGTGTTACTCAATGAGCGGAACGAAGTCATCGACTCTCTCACCTATTCGGATTCCTGGTACAGGGATGCCCAGAAGCGTGATGGGGGCTGGTCATTGGAGCGGATCAATCCACACGACGTTTGCCGTGGAGCTCTAAACTGGATAGCAAGTAATGATGTGCGCGGAGGTACACCTGGCCATCGCAACTCCGTTCACGACGAGACTCCTGACATGGACGGTCCCGTTCTCCTATCGTTCGAGACGCTGTCGGACACTGCAATCAAATTCACATTTAGTGAGCCGCTGGCCATTGATCGGTTACTAGCAGGCGCCTTTGGTATTCTGCCCCAGTTGCCGATCGATACGGTGACGTTTGCATCATCAGAATGGACTACGATAACGGTTAGCTTTCTCGAACCGCTCGATTCGTCAATTACCTACACAATAACCGTAGATAGTCTCTTCGATTGTCCGGGAAATTTGTTGGAGGGCGCGCCCGTTACCATGAGCGTGTTGCTTGATCAGGTGCCTCCGGAGGTTGTGAACGTAGACGTACCGAACCGAAGCACGATCCTGATTGTGTTCGACGAACCGGTACATGCGGATGCGATAGATGAAACTAAATACGAGGTCCTTTCCGTCGGTCATCCAATGTCTGTTATGTTGGAAGATCAAACGAAGGTTTCAATTGTTTTTGATACGCCTTTTAATAACGGACGACCGGGTATCCTTCTTATTAGAGGGATAACTGACCTGGCGGGAAACGAAATGCCGTCGACTGAGTTACCGTTTATGTTTTTTGAAAAGATTGCCGCCACCCAGGGCGATGTGCGCATCACGGAGATCCTTTGTGATCCTGCACCGGTACGCAGTCTTCCGGAGGTTGAATTCGTGGAGGTGTTCAACCGCAGCCAGCATCCATTTGATCTTCATGGGTGGAGTTTGTCCGACGAAACAGCGACGGGTATGCTCAATCACTTTATACTTCTTCCCGGCGAGTACGCCATCCTTTGCGCAACGCGGTCCGCCGAGGCTCTTGAGCTATTTGGAGCAACCGTCGGTGTCTCTACCTTCCCTTCGCTTAACAATTCGTCAGACGTGATTGTACTTAAGGACGAACGCGGATTTGTGATTGATTCGGTTCGTTACGACAAGACCTGGTATCGCGATAGCGAAAAATCAGACGGAGGATGGTCATTGGAGATCATTGACCCGGAGAATCTTTGCGAAGAGAGCACAAACTGGCAGGCATCGATTG
This sequence comes from uncultured Roseivirgaceae bacterium, assembly GCA_964537375.1. Taxonomy (GTDB): domain Bacteria; phylum Bacteroidota; class Bacteroidia; order Cytophagales; family Cyclobacteriaceae; genus Chryseosolibacter. The sequence goes on along the minus strand of CAZIAG010000248.1, from coordinate 2,085 downwards.
ATGAGCGAGGAGGTACACCGGGCGCAGCGAATTCCGTCTTCGCCAACAACCCCGACCTCACGGGACCGCGCCTGCTTTCAGCCTTTCCCGAATCAGCCACCTCGTTGCTGGTCCGGTTTGACGAAAAATTGGAAGAACACCTGCCTTCGGCGAGCGCATTTCAAATTGAACCTGAGAATTTTGTTTCCGGCGTTGCGTTTGTTGACAATACGCTGCACTCTCTAAGGTTGACACTCGCGATGCCTTTTAGCGGCGGCGTACCGTATACCTTGACGGCCAGCGGTGTTTACGATTGTGCGGGAAATATTATTGACGAGAATCATAACGATGCCTCGTTTGCGCTGCCTGAAATTGCTGAAAGGAATGACCTTGTTATTAACGAAGTATTGTTCAACCCGACGTCCACCGGGGTCGATTTTGTGGAGCTGTACAACCGTTCCGCGAAGTACATCAACCTGAACGGATGGACCCTTGCCAACGTTCGGGGCGATTCCCTCTATGATCTCGGAGTCGTCACCCGGGAGAACGTCCTGTTGCCGCCCGCCTCTTATCTGGTACTTGTCGAAGATGCGAATATTCTTAAGGGAGAATATGTCAATGGAAAGGAGAATGTTTTCTTCGAGACCGATCTCCCGTCAATGCCGGACGATGAAGGAGTTGTTGTCGTGGTCGACCACGCCGGCAGCGCGATAGACTCTCTTTCTTATACCGAAGACTGGCATTCGCCATTTCTCCGGGATGTCGAGGGAATTTCCCTCGAACGGATCCATTTTGAAGGCCCGACCGACGACCCGTCCAACTGGCGGTCGGCGAGCAGTGCGGTTGGTTATGCGACGCCGGGATATGTGAATTCAAATGTCGTTGATGAGAATACGCTCGTTGAATCAATCGTTGTGGAACCGGAAGTTTTTGCGCCCAATGCAGGTCAGTCCGGATTTACGCTCATTCACTATGACTTTGAAAAAGGCGGGCTTGTGGCGAATATCCGCATCCTCGACCCTTACGGAAGGGAAATAAAACGGATTGCGAACAATGTGCTCCTCGGAACAGAGGGATTCTTTCGGTGGGATGGAGACAGGGAAGACGGCCAGCCGGCGCGAATAGGACCGTACATGGTCTTGGTCCAAATTTTCAGCGAAGACGGTCTGGTAAGAACGAAAAAACTGAGGATCGCAATTGCAGGTGATTTTAGATAGGATTGGTCACTTTTGAGAATTTGTCGTTCGTACAGACAATATCCACTGGTTTAAATTCGCACTACGGGAAGAGAACGTCACAATGCAATCTGAAAATTTCCATAGATATGATGTGTTAGTGGTATGACCTCCAGAATCTGTCGAGTAATGAGTGTTCATTCGCGAATGGTATGGACCCAGTATCGACCTTGCTCGTTCCATTAGAACAGTTGTATCCGATGTTACAGCAATTGTGAGGTGGAATCTGATTTCTCGTAGAACACCTGACGCTTCTTGGTTGACCAAGACCTTATCAGTTTGAAACCCGGCGATATGATATGGCCGGGGATCTAATAACTGATGTGTGATATTGTGATAGTCCAGAGTCTCAAGAAATTCCAGGGTGTCGCGTTTCACACGCTTGTACTTGTCATCGATTTCCAGCACGTCTTTCTTATTCAGCAGCTCGAATATCTTACAGTCATTCATTTGTGATCGCGAGAGAAGCGGTGCGGCAGCGAGGTATGCGCCACCGACGAGGCGTAATATCAGCAATATCATATTTCCGGTATATGCACAGCCCAAGGCTCAATCTAAACAGTCACCGTTTCCAAACAGGACATAGCTAGCGGTTGTTGGTACAACGTTCGGAGAATTGCTACCCACGAAATCCACTCGTCCTCCGATTCCTTGCACGTAGGCCTTTAACTCCTGAATAAAGGCCTGTGTTACAGTCCAAGACATAACATTTGGCGTCTCTATAAACATTGAATGCACGCGGTCACTTGCATACTGAATTGCGCTTGCAGCAGCCTGCGCCGCCATGCCTGGAGAGATCAATTTCTTGTTGTACGTAATTTTTGGAAAGCCGAAATATAAGGTACGATCGATGAACATTTTTCGAACGTAT
>CAZIAG010000247.1:0-6196 GCA_964537375.1 uncultured Roseivirgaceae bacterium | reverse complement strand
AAGGGTTGGGCGTCGATGACACGCGTTTGAAGGACGACATGTAATCAGTCCTTCTAATATCCATGCATCGCCCGGGCGCACCTATATGCCCCGCTTCAGCTATCGAGCCTAAACCTCAATTTCAATAGCACGACGCCTGAAATATGGCTTAATTTGTATGAGCAACGACCAACATTGCTATGAAACCTTTCAACATCAACAGGCGCGCATTCATGAACACCGCCGCGGCATCCCTGGCGATGACGACCTTTGGCGCTTATGGAACCGACATCATTTTCCCACAAAAAAGCTACCGGGTCGGTCTGATCGGAACAGGCTGGTATGGTAAGAGCGACCTCTTCAGGCTGATCCAGGTTAGTCCCGTCGATGTTGTCGGCTTGTGTGATGTCGACAGTAACCAACTGAAAGAGGCCGCTACCTTGGTAGCTCAGCGACAAACATCCAGGAAGACCCCCCGCCTTTACGCCGACTATCGGAAGATGTTGAATGAAAACGAGTTCGATATCATTCTGATAGGCACACCCGATCATTGGCATGCACTGCAAACCATCGAAGCAATCAAGGCGGGAGCCCATGTGTACGTACAAAAGCCAATTAGCGTTGACGTCCTTGAAGGGGAGGCAATGCTGGACGCCGCACGTAAGTTCAACCGCGTAGTGCAGGTCGGCACACAACGGCGAAGCACACCTCACCTTGTCCAAATGAAAAAAGACATCATCGACACCGGCATGCTGGGAAAAACTTCACACGCTGAAATTTGCTGCTATTACCCGATGCGAAACAACGATAACCCTTCGCCTCAACCGATACCCGACTACTTCGATTTTGAAATGTGGACCGGTCCGGCCCCTATGCGAACATTTGACCAACTGCCTCATCGAGGTTGGTGGCGGGCTTTCATGGAATACGGAAACGGCATCGTCGGCGATATGTGTATTCATATGCTGGATACGGTACGGTGGCTCCTGGGCCTCTCCTGGCCCAAAAAGATCTATTCCACGGGCGGTATATACGTTCAAAAAGAGGGAAAGTCCAATATCTCAGATACACAAACTGCCGTCTTCGAATTTGACGAATTCACTTGCACGTGGCAGCATCGCACTTGGGGAACACCTGTCGACCCTGAATATCCGTGGGCCTTCTTCCTGTACGGCGAAAAGGGCACGTTGAAAGGAAGCGTAATGAAATACGAGTTTATTCCCAACGGCGACGGACGACATATTATTGAACATGTCATCTACGAGAAGGACAAGTACCCGGAAGATCTGAAAGAACGCGGCATCGAACTGCACGCAGCACCGGCCACACGCAGGCATATGCTTAACTTTTTAGCCGCAATACAACAGTCCGTAAGACCAGTCGCCGACATTGAAGAAGGTCACACCTCCACAGCCAGTTGCATTCTCGCCAATTTATCCATGCAACTTGGGCGTCCCCTCTCCTACGATCCTGCCAACCGGCTGGTCACCAACGACAGCGAGGCGACGGCTTTGCTCCGAAGAAACTACCGTTCTCCCTGGCTACACCCGGAACCGGCAAAGCGCTGAGGGACTTCGACGGCGCGAATACCTAAAAACGGAACACTTTTTTAAACATCACATCACGGATGCGGTGTGCAAAACGGTTGACGGGTGCGGTATGCCTAATATTTTCCGGAATGATTCTCTTGGTCAATCATTCCACCTGCGTTCATTCCACCTATAACCCAACGGATACGCTGGCTGTCTCCATAGATTCCGTGCTTCGAGGCCTGCGGCTTCAGGCAGACGAGTACTATGCGGATCGCGCCAAGAAAAAAACTGCGGCTCTTTACCTAAGCAATGGCCACGCCAATGTTTGGTTGACTGGCAGCCATCCCACTTCTCTCCTGCATGCATTCCTCGATGAAGTGGCGCGATGCGGCGAATACGCGATGAACCCTGATGAGTACCAGATCGATCAGTTGCGCACCCGGGTTATAGAACTTTACGATCAAAAAGGCCAAAGTTCAGGGGACGTGAGCGCCCTCGAAATCAGGATTACTACAAGCTTTTTTCTTTTTACCACGCATTTGTTGGAAGGACGAATTCGGCAAGCCGGTTCCCCTGGGTTTATCTGGCGAAAGGGCGAGATTCTCGAAAACGATGTACAGATTTTGCAGACTGTCAAGTCGCCGGGGGAACTTAGAAAGAACCTTGAGGCGCTTCACCCAACCGAACGGCAATACAGAAAGCTCGCTCACGCTCTCGATGAATATCGTGAGATGTCAAAGGACCCTGATGTCCGAATATCTTTTGAGCGTCCCCTTGCTCCCGGAGATCGGCACACAATCATTCCTCAAGTGAGAAAACGATTGTCCAAAACCGACCTGAGCAATGCAAGAAATCCCGGCGACTCCTTGCTGTTTGACGACACCCTCGTAGAAGCAGTGCGTCGGTTTCAACATCGACATGGTCTGAAGACGGACGGATTGATAGATAAGTCAACTGTTGAACGACTCAATATTCCGCTTCGTCAAAAGGCGGAGATCATTGCTGTCAACCTTGAACGTATGCGCTGGAGACCGCACCTTCAATTTGGAGTAAGGGACTTATTGGTAAACATCCCCGCGTACACGCTCACAGTGACGGAGGATGGAGAAGAAATTACGACAATGAGGGTCGTCCTTGGCTCAGGGTTCGATCCCACGCCGGTTTTCCATGACACCTTAAAATATATCGTATTAAACCCAACCTGGACAGTGCCAAAAAGTATTATCAGGGACGATTTTATTCCCGTGTTAGTCAAAGATCCATCCCATTTCGATGGACAAGGATTTACGTTTTATAGGGATGGAGAAGAAATCGATCCAGAAAGTGAAAAATGGAATGAGGCAAAGCTTCAAAAATACCGGATCGTGCAGGCGCCTGGTGGCACCAACTCACTGGGCCGCGTGAAGTTCGTACTTCCAAGCTACTACAGCATCTACCGTCACGACACACCATCGCAACGTTTGTTCGCCGAACAAACCCGAGCCCTCAGCCATGGCTGCATCCGCCTCGAACGTCCCCTGGAACTGGCTAAAATATTGCTCGAAGAGGAAAGCAATTGGAATCGCGAACAAATAGATCAGGTAGTCGCGAGTGGTCAAACAACTTCGGTCGAGCTTTCAAAGGGTGTACCCGTGCACATTGTGTACCGGACAGCGTGGGTGGATGAAGATGGCCGCGTTCAATTCAGGGACGACGTGTACGGTCACGATAAACGTCATATCTCACGTCTAAATAAAACGAGGGGTTTCGTCGCATTTTCAATCAATCCCCACACACCGCTTCACCAGCCATGAGCATCGGCGCCAGCTCATCGCGAAGCAGATCATCCTCCTGAAGGTATGGCGACGATGCCAGGTACTTCGTCTCCGAAAAATACGAAAAGATCAGGGTGCCGCCCTTAATTTCGTCAATCACCGAACGAGCGATATCGTTTGGTAGTGCCGGACATCCAAAGCTCCGACCCAACCGACCATATCGTCTAACAAAATCTTCACTTACATAAGGCGCGCCATGTACCACGATGGCTCTTTGACGTGAATTCCCATTCCAATGCTCGTCCAAACCGTCAAGCCTCAAACTGTAACCATTGCTGCCCATATAAGACTCAGCCGTGACAAAGAAACCCAGACTGCTCATCTTTGATCGCGGAATATCAGAGAAGTTATAGGCGAAATTCTCACCGGTATTCCGGCCGTGAGCTACGAGTGAATGGAACATTACCGTTTTTTCATGAAGGTCTAGCAGGTAAAAACGTTTCTCAGTACTCGGTCGGGTATAATCGATTACGGTGAGAAGTCGTTTCTCTGAAAGCACACCCTTCCGACGAAGATTGTAGTATCCCGTCATCGCGAGCCTGAATACGTCGAAATCAAGACCATACTCGCCCAATCCCATCGCATCATAGATACCTCGCAACGAATCATAATATGCCTCGCGCAGAACTTCGATTGAAATCTCTGTATCCACTCCAGTAGAGTCAAAAGTGACCCGACCAAGTGCGTGTGCGTACGGAAGGGTAAAGGAGCCAGCAGACAAGAACAACACTGCTGCCAGAAAAAGAAATGGCTTATTCATGAATGGTGATTCGCGGTTGAACAAGAACGCAAACGCGAAAGAACCCGAAAATTTTTCATAATGAGGGTCGCGAAGATCGTTGATATCAGTCATGTAAGGTGTCGCGCCACCTTACCTTAAAACCCGTGCCGTACGTTCGGTCATTTGACGACCAATCGGCCGTTAAAAACTCCTTCAGGGTAGGCGATCGAATAAATATAGACGCCCGGTGAAAGGGATTCAATTGGAATAGATTCACGATCCGAAAGGAGTGCAAACGTCTTCAAGAGCGTACCATCCGTTCGGTAGAGTCGGAACACAGCATGGGCCGTTAACGGCTTTGAGAAAACGGCTACCTCGGTACCAGAGACGACGGGATTCGGAAACACTACGAAAGGCAAAGTCGTTAGGAAAAACTCTTCGGTCACATCCGTCGCAAAACTTTCACCATTCACGAAGTACAACGCAGCCCGGTAGCGGTTAAGTCCCTGGTTTGGATTTGCGTCCAGGAATTCAAGCGAACTCGAGGTGGGTGTCAATGTCCCGATGGTGCGGAATTGACCACCATCCTGCCGTTCAATATCGATGTGATCAATGCCATAAGTAGTCCCCAGTTGCAAGTGCAGCAGGATGCCTTCCTCTGGAAGGACTGAATTCGTAAAGAAGGAAACGAAACATTGAGTACCAAGTGCGTTGTAGTCAAACATCGGCCAGCGCAGGGCATCCCGGCCGTCGACTACCGGTTGAATCGCGAGGCGCGCTGACGGCAAAGTCGACTTTTGCAACACAATGGATGTGTCTTTCGTCAACAAGATTGGTTCGGCTACAGGCTTTTCGGGATCCAAAACAAAGATGCGATACGCATTGGCACCGGCAAGTGGATGCCACTTTATCATCACGGAGTCGCCACAGTTGAATCCCAGGGACACCGGCATGGGTCTCGATATAGTAAATCGTTCAGTGTATAGCGTATCGCTGCCAATGATCATCCGCGCCTCTGCCGTCGTCGCGCCCGGGGGGACCTGTGTCCACCGAAATGCTTCCTTCTTCAATGGCACAGTTTCCGCGATCGTCTGCCACGGTTCATTTTCACCGCGTTTTATTTGAAGTATGCCCGTTGACTCCGCGCGTGTGCTATTCCAGAAGAAGTAGGTACCGGTCTCGCCATCGTATGGAAAATTGTCGGACATCGTGGGATAACGCCATTCAAACTGATTTGCCGGTGCCCACTGGTAGGCAACAAAATATTTCTGCGGCCCCTGCGGAATATCAAATCCGCTCACAACTATGCGGTAATTACCCGCGGTTATTCCTTCGATCGTAACTTGTTCAACGTTATTCACGTGATCAGCCCTTCTTTCCGCGGTGCGTTCAAGGATGTCCGCACCGGGTTCGTGATCTAACACCCATGGCATCCAGAAATTGCCGGACCCTGTATTTTCCAGCAACAGATCCAAGTCGTTGATAAGCGTCTTGCCTGACCCTGGAAGGGCGGGAGGGTCGTTCCATACGAGTGTCACTTTAAGCTCTGCAGCATTGATTGGAACGTTAAGCACGAAGTCTTCAGACTGGCCGTGACCGACCACACCGGAGTAATACTGGCCATTGGCCAAGGCGTCCAGCGCGGCAATCCCATCAACATTGCCGTAACCCGTCATAAAGTCTATGCCCTCAGGGCCTGCATCCGATGCACTATTGATAAGCAAAGCCTTAAGGAGTGCTGCCTCCGGATACTCCCCGTGTTTATCGTAATACGCATCCTGCATCACCACGGCAATACCCGACACGAGCGCTGCGGCATTTGACGATCCCTGCGAACTGTAAGCCACCAACTCCGGTTTCACGCGTCCGTCAAACGCAGGTCCCCGCGAAGAAAAAGACTGCGGATTACCCAACGTGTCAACCGCTCCCACCGTCAGCAGGTTCTTGGCCATCTTAAAATTACCGGTCAGATTCGCGACACCAGCGATGCCTGCGTAAGGCCCGTTAGTCGGAGTCTCCGTACCTGAGTTCCCAGCGGAAAAAACATGAAGAAGCAAAGGAAGACGTACAGCATTTTCGTCGTATGCTTCGGCCAATACACCATACTGATTCTCAACCACCGTTCCATAGGAGTGGTTCTGTGTCCAGGC
>CAZIAG010000246.1:0-6204 GCA_964537375.1 uncultured Roseivirgaceae bacterium | reverse complement strand
GGCGGCACGGAAGGCATTCTCCGCATCCGGGGCAAGTGGCGTGAGGGGGAGATCGGCAGCCGGAGAATCCCAGTGATGGCGACGCTGCACCCGGCCTACCTGCTTCGTACGCCAGCCTCGAAACGACTTGCCTGGCGCGACCTGCTCGCTTTGCGTGCACGGCTGGGCGAGGGCAATTCGCCCGATGCAGCGGACGAGGGATCGGCGTAGACTGGCTCTGCAAAGGAGCTGTTCGAGCCATGGCCAGAATCGACGAGACGCGCCCGTTCATCCCGGTCTCCATCGCCGTCCTCACGATGTCCGACACCCGCGCGCTCGAGGACGATAAGTCCGGGGCGACCTTGGCCGAGCTGATCGAGAAGGCTGGTCACAAGCTCGCGGCCCGCGCGCTCGTCAGGGACGACATTCCACAGATCCGCGCCCAGGTGCTGCGGTGGGTCGCCGATCCGGACATCGACGTGGTGATTACGACGGGCGGGACCGGCTTCACCGGGCGCGACGTCACTCCGGACGCTCTAAAGCCGCCATACGAGAAGGTCGGCACGTCGACCATCCAGTCCCGAGCATGCGCCGGTCTGATCGGGGAGACCTACGTCTTCTGCCTGCCGGGCTCGCCCGGCGCCTGCCGCGATGCGTGGAACGGGATTTTGCAGTACCAGCTCGACAACCGGCCCCCCCTTGCGGAACTCGAACCGGTGTCTGGTGTTCTGCGATACGAGCTCAACACCTCGCTTTTCAGCAACTATGCTGAGAAATTGAGATTTATCCGATTGCCGGAGGGTGCGAAAATTCAGTATGACGATTCAACCGCCCTGCGTTTTCCGATAGGTACGGTGCTGATCAAGAACTTTTTCTACCCGACGGATTTTCGAAAAACCGAAAAGGGGCGAACGATCATCGAGACCCGTTTACTCGTGCATGAACCCGATGGTTGGACGGCGTATCCCTATATTTGGAATGATGAACAGACCGATGCATTCTATGATCCGGCAGGGGATACACGAGCTATCCGGTATGTGGACGCCAAAGGAAAGCGCATAACGACACCCTACGTTGTGCCGAACAAGAACCAATGCAAAGGATGCCACGGCCAGGGTGATCGCATTTTGCCAATAGGACCAACGGCCCGGCAACTAAATCGCCTTACCCATGACGGAACAGCAAATCAGCTGAGCTTCTGGAGCCAGCTTGGGGTTTTGGAAGGGTTGCCAGATCTGAAGGTGGTGCCGAAATCTGCCGTATGGGACGATGAGCAATCGGGATCATTAAATGATCGCGCAAGGGCTTACCTGGACATCAACTGTGGTCATTGTCACTCTGCCAGAGGCCCCGCCAATACATCGGGCTTGTTCCTCGACATTTACGAAACGAGCCCATCGCATTTGGGTATTCGTAAGGCCCCAGTTGCCGCAGGTCGGGGGGCAGGGGACCTTCAATTTGACATTGAGCCGGGCAAGCCGCATCGGTCTATTTTGATTTACCGGATGAAAACCACTGATCCCGCCATCGCCATGCCCGAGATCGGCAGGGAACAAGTACATCAAGAAGGCGTCGCACTCATCGAAGAGTGGATTAGGAACGGTAACTTTACGCCTTAAAATATCAAAGACATGACCGATCGGGAAAGGCGCATTGCCGAGCACCTGGCAAGGTTCGTCTCTGATCACAAGAAGGACTTTATGATGAAGGTACTCGACGAACGGACGAGGTACATCACCGTCGTACTCGAGAACATTTATCAATCCCAGAATGCCAGCGCGGTGTTGCGGACGGCCGAATGCCTGGGTCTGCAGGATGTCCATATCGTCGAGAATACCGCCAGATACCGTTTAAACGTAAGAGTGTTAAAGGGTTCCGACAAATGGCTGAACCTCCATCGCTACCGGGAGGCCGGGGCCAATAATACAGAACGTTGTTTTAGTCGATTGCGGGACGAGGGGTATCGAATATTGGTTGCCGACCCGGCTGCCGAGGGCACACCCGTTGACGAAATCGATGTTGTGGATGGAAAGATTGCGTTGGTGTTTGGGAACGAGCTCAGGGGCGCATCTGATTACGCCCTGGAGAAGGCGGATAAAAGGATTCGCATACCGATGTACGGATTCACGGAAAGCCTCAATATCTCTGTGAGTGTTGCTATTTGTCTGAATACGCTGTTGAACAAGCTAAGACAGTCTGATGTACCATTTGGGCTTTCCATTGAGGAGCGGGAAGAACTACTGCTTTCCTGGTACAGAAAAATCGTTCGCCGCTCGGATGTACTTGTCAGGGAGTTTTTGCGTACAATTCCGTAAATTTGAAGGCCTTATTGGCTGTCTATAGTTACGTATGCGCTGGGCGAAGAGAGTTTTTTTGGCTTTACTCCTGTTGTTTATTGTTTTTCTGACCACCTGCAATCTGTGGGTCGTTCTGAGTGCGGAAGACAGGGTATTTTCAGACGTTGCGGAATTGCCGCACCATCGGATAGGATTGGTGTTGGGTACGAGCCACCGCGTGCAGGGAGGGGGACCTAATAAGTACTTTGAAAACAGGATCAGAACGGCAGCCGAACTCTACAAGTCAGGAAAGATTGACCATTTCATTTTGAGCGGTGATAATAGCACGCGCTATTACAACGAACCGATTGAAATGAAAAAGGCTTTAGTCAAAGCGGGGGTGCCGGCGACGGCCGTAACGCTGGACTATGCAGGGCTAAGGACACTGGATTCGATCGTCCGCAGCAAGGAGATTTTTGGTCAGAACAGAATTACGATCATAACCCAGTCGTTCCATAGTTATCGAGCCCTTTTCATTAGTGACTACTACGATATCGACGCCGTTGCCATGGTGGCCGACGATCCTGGCGAGGGTGCTGCCAGACTTGTGCTCCGCGAGTACCTGGCCAGGGCAATGGCCGTTCTTGATCTATACGTCCTTAAGACAGAGCCGCGCTTCCTCGGCGAAAAAGAGGAACTTAATTTGTGAGCGCCGGGTGCAACCCTGTCCCGGCTTGTGCGGTTTAATACAATGTCTGAACAAAACGAGAATTTGTGCGTAACGGTCGACCCTCGAACCCTGTTGTTTCGTCTGCTCTCTGCATTCTCCTTTTATTGCTTTCGTTTGCCGCAACGGGTCAGACGATAATAAGAGGTAAGGTAACAGATGCCAATTCGGGAGATCCATTGCCATTTGTAAGTATCCTGTTGAAGGGAACGACAACCGGTACGACTACCGATTTTGACGGTAATTATTATGTTCGAACCAATGAGCCGGTGGACTCTATTGTGGCATCCTATATTGGCTATAAGTCTAAGGCCCGGAAAGTACAGCGAAACGCCACGCAGGAAATCAACTTCCAGCTGGAGGAGGACATCACCACCTTGCAGGAGATTGTCGTGTATGCAGGTGAAAATCCCGCTTTCGCAATCATGCGCAACGTGATTGACCGAAAGTCCGTCAACGACAAACGGCGCCTCACCGCTTACGAATACGACGCCTACACCAAGGTCGAAATCGACGTCGATAATATGACCGACCAGTTTCGGAAACGAAAGGTCGTTCAGAAGATCACGCAGGTACTAGACAGTGTTGAACGCATTGCAGGCGAGGACGGAAAACCGATCCTTCCACTTTTTATTTCCGAAAGCGTATCGAAATTTTACTATAGGAACAATCCGACACTCCGCCATGAGCATATCCTGAAATCGAAGATCAACGGTCTTGGAATTCAGGACGGTACGCTGATTACGCAGTTCATCGGCACGTCGTTCCAGGAGTATAATTTTTATCAAAACTGGCTCAACATCGTCAGCAAGGATTTTATTTCTCCGCTGGCCGACGGATGGCGTTTGTATTATGACTATGACCTTACAGACAGCCTTTACATAGGCGATGATTTTTGCTATCGCCTGGATTTTTCGCCGAAGAGTGACCAGGACCTGGCATTTACGGGAACGATCTGGATTACGAAGAATGAATGGGCACTTAAACAAATCGACGCATCCGTAGGGAAGCGCGCTAACCTGAATTTTATCGAAAAGATTCGAATACAGCAGGAGTTGGCACCCACATCACACGGCGCATGGTTGCCCGTCAAGAATCGCGTGTTAGTAGACGTCAGCGAACTGACCAATTTTTCTGCCGGCATGCTGGCGAAATTCTATACATCGAATAAGAATTTCGTTGTCAATAAACCTTACGATCCCGCATTCTATCAACGTGAGATCATCATGGCCGAAGATGCGCGGCTATTCGAGCAGGAGGAATACTGGGATAGCCTCCGTCACGAGCCTTTATCTCAGACCGAGAAGAATGTGTATCGCATGATTGACACGCTGCAAAGTATTCCAATAGTGCGAACGTACACCGACCTTATAAAGATTGCCGTCAATGGGTATTATTACACGGGGAATTTTCACATCGGCCCATACATTTCGACGATTGCGTATAATGATATCGAAGGTGTCAGGCTGCAAGGCGGGCTGAAGACCAGCATTGAATTCAGCCGAAAGTGGGTGCTCGGTGGAAGCGTTGGCTACGGATTTCGCGACGAACGAATCAAATATTCGGCGTTTGTGCAGCATATTCTCTCCCGCGACAACTGGACCACGGCAAGCCTTCGCGTGAGGAGCGACCTGGGCAGGGTGGGTATCGACGACGAGAGCCTTGCGGATAATTATCTTTTCCTCGCGGCGCAGCGATTCGGCGCGTTTCGACGAGGGTACTATTTCCAGGAAGGACGCTTCAATTTCCAGCGGGAGTTCTTCAAAGGTTTTAATCAACGAATCGCACTGCGCTACACCACGTTCGATCCAACCTTTAACTTCGGATACTTTGTCGACCCCGGCGACTCTTTTTCGTCGGTGTTGAGCACGTTCGAGAATGCGGAGTTGCTGTTGGAGGCGCGTTACGCCCGGGACGAATTGTTTATCATGAATGACAATGAACGCATAAGTCTCGGGACATCTCGCTGGCCTGTCATTACCCTCCGCTATATGAAAGGATTCAAGGGGGTGATGGGCAGTGACTTCGACTACGATAAGCTCAGGCTGAGTCTCTACAAACGTGTTCGGATGGGCCCGTTGGGTACCGCTTACATAGACCTTGCCGGTGAATATGTCTTTCAAACGCTTCCATATCCGATGCTGGCTTTACACCTGGGTAATCAAACGCCTGTTTATGCGGTGGTGACCTATAACCTCATGAACTATGGCGAGTTCATCAGCGACCGGTACGCGTCACTTCAATACCGACACCACTTTGAAGGTTTTTTGCTAAACCGTGTACCGCTGATGCAACGATTGAAGTGGCGGCTCGTGGGGACAGCCAACGTGATCTATGGTGGAATGACACAGGCCAATCAGAATCTAATCGCACCGTTGACGAATGACGGTGAACAAACGCTGCCGGTTGGATTTCTTCAGGAAGGTAGACCTTACCTTGAAATGGGTTATGGTGTGGAGAACATTTTTAAGTTTTTCCGCGTGGATTTTATCCACCGGCTTTCGTATTTGGATAACCCGGACGCCCGGAAATTCGGCGTGTTCTTCAGTATGCAATTCACTCTTTGAGCGGGATTCTCGCGAGCAACGGATTCCAGGATTTAATTGCTGAATGGCATTCATGGAGGGTGCTTTTATTCTGCCCGGTCATGGGCTGTCGCGCTGGCTTGTCGTCAATCCAATTCGACCAATCCTAGAATCCTGTGAATCCTGGGTTATATTTGTCCCTTCAATTTTAGATCATAATGAATGTAAAGATTTCCCTGCCCGACGGTAGCGTTCGTGAGTTCCCGAAAGGCGTTAAAGGAACCGAGATTGCGTTGTCAATCAGCGAAGGGCTGGCGCGAAATGCACTGGCTATCGAAGTCAATGGCGAAGTCTGGGATTTGTTCAGACCCATCGACAACGATGCGGCAGTAAAAATACTCACCTGGAACGATCAAAAAGGTAAGAGTACATTCTGGCATTCGTCGGCGCACCTGCTGGCGGAGGCTCTTGAGAGCCTGTACCCGGGCGTGAAATTCGGTATCGGCCCGCCGGTGGAAAACGGCTTCTACTACGATGTTGACCTTGGTGAGCGGCCATTTGGTGAAGAGGACCTTGCTGCTGTTGAGGCCAGGATGAAGGAGCTCGCTAAAAAGAACAGTGCTTTCTCACGACGGGAGGTAAGCAAGAAAGAAGCATTGGAATACTTCGATAAGAAGGGCGATCCATATAAGGTCGA
>CAZIAG010000245.1:0-6232 GCA_964537375.1 uncultured Roseivirgaceae bacterium | reverse complement strand
CATGCTATAGATCTATACGGGCAGGTGTCAGCCACCCACCACGACTTTTGCGAACCGGATTACTTTATCGTTGAGGAGGTATCCGTTTTCCACCACTTCTATGATTTTCCCTTTGAGTGTTTCGTCGCCGGGTAGCTGGCTAATCGCTTCGTGCATGTCGATATTGAAGTCTGCTCCCTTGCCGATCTCCATCTGCTTCACGCCGTGCACTTCCATGGTCTTTCGCATTTTGTTTTGGATCAGCAAGAGCCCCTGGATCTCGGGCTCATCGGCGCGGTTCTGAAGGACGTTCTGTGCCCGTTCAAAATCATCGAGGACTGGTAATAATGATTTGATTAGTTGCTCATTGGCAGACTGGATCAATTCCAGTTTTTCGCGCGAAGTTCTGCGTCTGAAATTTTCGAACTCGGAATAGAGTCGTAAATATTTGTCCTTCGATTCTGCAATTTCGTTTTTGAGTTTGGTCACTTCGTCCTCCGTATTTTTTTGTTCCTCGTCGCTGGTTTGATCGCCCAACTCCGCAGTCTCCGGGGAAGCGGCCGTCTCGTCAGAAACATTTTTCTGATTATTGTCCTTTTCGTTCTCCAATTCGTTCTGTGTGTTTTCCTGTGTCTCTTTCAAATCAGTCTTATCCATCTCGAAGCTATTTTGAACTCGTTGCGAAACAATTCGTTTCGTCAATTCCCTTGCCAAAGCTGAATCAGTGACAGTTTGAGGTAGGGTTGAGGTGAAATCTGCCAAAAAGACACCGCGAAGTTGAAGAAATTTGCGCATATGGCAAAGCCTGCGGTCGTCATGTGGATGCGGTCTATTTGCCTCGGTCCATCAGCGTTTCAAGACGTTCTCAAAGGAAAAGTTCCAGGTTGGTGCTTCAGGGCTCTGCCGCTTAAGAGAGCGGACTGCTCACGGTGAAAATCGCCGGAGTGTAAAATTTGTTTAAACCGAATTTCTGCACATTGGCGACACTCGGCCCCGCGAGCCTTCCCTTTAAGGGGAAGATCGGCTTTGTCCAACCTTAACCTCATTCGTCCGGATCTTTTCAACAACCTGGTTCTCCTCATCTCAGTGCAGATTTTTCCAGATCAAATCCTTCAACTCGGTAAGACCCTGCTGAGTCACAGAAGAAATGAAGACCGACGGCAGGTCTTCAGGTAGTTCACGTTTCATCTCTTCTTTGAGTTCTTCGTCGAGGAGGTCTGATTTGGAGATTGCCAGGACACGTTTCTTGTCAAGGAGCTCGGGATTGTACTTCTTGAGTTCATTGAGCAGGATCTGGTATTCCTGGCGAATGTCTTTTGCATCCGCGGGAATGAGGAATAGCAGCAATGAGTTTCGTTCGATATGACGGAGGAAACGAATTCCAAGTCCGCGACCTTCGGCTGCGCCTTCAATGATTCCGGGAATATCGGCCATCACGAAGGAACGATCATCCCGGTAGGAGACCACGCCGAGGTTTGGGGTCAGGGTGGTGAAAGGATAATCGGCAATCTTGGGTTTGGCGGCAGACACCACGGATAGCAGCGTTGATTTCCCTGCATTTGGAAAACCGACCAACCCGACGTCGGCGAGTAATTTCAGTTCAAGAACGATCCATTCTTCTCTTCCCGGTTCGCCGGGCTGAGCATAGTGAGGTGCCTGGTTGGTTGCTGTTGCGAAGTGGGCGTTTCCCTTGCCACCTCGTCCGCCCGGTGTGAGAATGAACTCCTGGCCGTGTTCGTTGATCTCGCAAATGAATTCATCGGTCTCCGCGCGTTTAGCAACCGTTCCCAACGGTACTTCGATGATTTCGTCCTTGCCGTCGGCGCCGGTCATGTTCTGCGCATCGCCGCGTTGGCCGTCCGCCGCGATAACGTGTTTGCGATATTTGAGGTGAAGTAAGGTCCAGAGTTGTGAGTTCCCGCGAAGGATAACGTGTCCTCCCCGTCCACCGTTGCCGCCGTCGGGTCCGCCTTTCTGTATAAACTTTTCGCGGTGAAAATGAAGATAGCCGGCGCCTCCCTTTCCCGAGCGCGAATTGAATTTCACATAATCGATGAAGTTCGGAGACGACACAACTGTGCGATAGTGCTTAATTAAGGCTGTTGTCGATTGCCTGGCAGATGTTGTTGAAGATCTCATCGATCTCACCGACGCCAACCACCGACGCGTATTTTCCCTTGTTCTTGTAGTAGTCGGCTACGGCCGCCGTTTCGGATTTGTATACGGAGATGCGATTCTCAATCACTTCAGGTCGTGCGTCATCTGGACGGTTCTCCTTCTTCGCACGGTCTGCCAGACGTTTCCGCAATTCTTCTTCAGGAACAACCAACTCCACCAGTATCCCGATCTCACTGTCCTTTTGCGCAAGCAGGTTGTCCAATGCTTCCGCCTGCGGAACGGTCCTCGGGAAGCCGTCAAAAATAATTCCGCCGCCGCCGTTGGTGCCGGAAGAGATCTTGTCATCCACCATGTCGATTACCACTTTGTCGGGCACAAGGTTTCCCTTGTCCATGTACTCCTGTGCCAGCTTTCCCAGCGGTGTTCCTTCTTTCAGGTGTTTCCTGAAAAGATCGCCGGTGGAGATATGAGTCAGCGAATATTTCTCAATCAGTTTTGCACTCTGTGTTCCTTTGCCGGCCCCGGGAGGGCCAAAGAGAATCAAGTTGATCATCGGGATAGTTTTTAAAAGGGTTTAAAGCGGTCGAAGATAGGGATTTTGATGTGTTAAAAACAGGAGCTACACGAGCGCTTTGTAAATAATGCGGCTATTCCGCCCCAGTCCGTCATAGTCAAGGCCGTAGCCGAGGATGAATTCGTGCTCGATATCGAAGCCGACGTACTTCACTTGCAGACCTTTTTCGCGTGCGGGCTTTTTGCGGAAGAGTGAAACTACCTCCACCGAACGCGTACCCAAACCCCTCAGCTCGTCGACAATCTTTTCCAATGTCGCACCGGTGTCGACAATGTCCTCAACGATGATCACGTGTTGATTGAACAGGCTTTCTTCCAGTCCGATAATTGTTTTCAGCTGTCCGGTTGATTGTGTGCCGGAGTACGATGAAACTTTGACAAATGAAACGCGCGCGGGTACCGTGATCTGTTTGATCAGGTCGGCGGCAAAAATAAACGACCCATTCAGTACCGGCAGAAACACCGGACTTCGGTTTGCATAGTCGCGGTCAATCGCCTCAGCGAGAAACCGCACCTTCTCCGCGATCTGCTGTTCCGTGATAAACTCCACGAATTCAAGATGCTTGATCCTCATACACTATTCAACAGGGTGCGCAAAAATAGCAGAAAAAGTGGACAACGTAAGTTGTCGACAGGCGATGGTAGACTGTCTACCCGACTTTGCTCCGCTCTCACTGGGCAAGTCGTGGACCATCCACGTCGTCAATCCCCGTCCTCGTACCGGAAGTGTCCTGTGATTTTAAAATTAAACAGGCAATCCTCCAGGACCTGCCCGGCGCCGATATTGTGAACGATGAGATATCGGTTAGTGTCGCGCGAACGTCGGTCGGATACGATGCCGATATGCGGCGTGTTACGACCGAGATCCCAGGTGACAATATCGCCCGGCCGGTAATCTTCGGCATTCGTCGTGACCGGCAGGGTGTTGCCGTGTCGTGAGAAGAATGTCATGAGGTTGGGAACCCTTCGATGGTCGATGTTTGGATCGGGTGAGCGCAATCCCCAAATGTTCGGGTATACGCTGAAGTTCTTTTTCATGTCTTCGTGTACCAACTTTTGCAGATCGACTCCGAGTTTACGGTAAGCGCGAATGATCACATCGGTGCACACGCCCCGGCCCGGAGGAACATCTCCGTTGGGATAGGCAATTCGATAGTACGCGGGATCATAAACCACGGACTCCTTTGTAAGTTCAATGGCCGCGGAGCAGAAACGATTTGTGAAGGTGTCCTGGCCGTGAAGGGGGAAGGTAATCAGCGATACGAAGAACAAAAAGGAGAATATTCTCATGGCGACAGATTAGGTTAATATGAATCGTCAACCGCAAAGTCGTTTCTGCGATCCATCCATTTGCCATTCGTGAAGTCAGGGAAGGTTACCGTCTCACCACCGCGCGATATCGATTCCTCGGAAAGGGGTGTGATGGCACTCCACGTCACGGCATCGTAGACGTCCTGTGGTGTGGGTACTTTTCGTTTTACGGCTTCAACGAAAGCGTTGAGCACAAACCAGTCCATTCCACCGTGACCGGCGCCAGCTGCCTCGTTACCATATTTCTTCCAAAGAGGATGGTCATATTTTTCCAGCCATGTCGCTGCGTTCTCCCAGCGATGTTTCTGCGGACTCTTCCCTTCTATGTAGATCGAATCGTTGAGGTCCATCCAGATTCCTTCGGTACCCTGCACACGGAAGCCGAGTGAATACGGCCGCGGCAGGTTTGTGTCGTGTTGAAGCAGGATGGTTTCTTCCCGTGCTGTCTGGATCATGGTAGTCACGATATCTCCCAGCTTAAACCGCACGCCGGCATTGGGATGATCTTCTCCCGCTTTCTTGACAATATAGTCATGCAAGCCGCGTGCCTTGGTTGCGTAGGAGACCAGTTTCGTGAACCGGTTGCCGCGATTGATGTCGACCATCATGGTCAGTGGACCGACACCGTGCGTAGGATAGAGGTCACCGTTGCGATACACGGAATGGCGTGTCCGCCAGCGCGCTTCCGAAAATCCCTTTTCACCAAACTCCACTCCATGACCATAAGGATTCTCGCCATCATTGAATTTCACTTCGCGCAAATCGTGCTGATATCCACCCTGGAGGTGTATGATCTCACCGAATACGTTCTGGCGGACCATGTTCATCACGGCCATGACATCTCTTCGATAACAGACGTTCTCGAGCATCATCAGGGGCATCCCGGTTTGCTCCGACGTATGGACCAGTTCCCAGCATTCTTCGATGGTCGTTCCGGTGATGACTTCACATCCCACATACTTGCCCGCGTTCATGCTGTCGATACACATCACGGTATGCCATTCCCAGGGGGTGGAAATGATCACCGCGTCGATATCTTTTTCTTCGAGGAGTTTCCGATAACCATAGGGGCCGTCAAAGATGATCTTCGGCATCGGTTTTCCCGACTTAGTGATGATCTTTTTGCTCATGTCGATCATGCGCTGGTCGATGTCGCATATGGCGATGACGTCCGTGTCACTTCGTCGCAGCGCGAGGTCGAGATGACTTTGTCCGCGCAGGCCCACGCCGATAAGCGCCAGTCTAACGCGTTCTTCTTTTTCCGTTGAATGCAGTATGTGGGAAGGAAGTATCGTCAGGCCCGCGCCGGCGATTGCGGTACTTCGAATAAATTCTCGTCTCGATGTCATTGAGTTACGGTTCTGCTTATCGCGTTAAGTTAGCGGGTGAAAAGGCAAAGTTCCAGTTTCAGCCGCGAAAGTTCCGGGCTCGCACTGATGTAACAAAAATTTGAGTTGGGGATCATGGCGGACCGCATCTCGTTTTCTCAAGCGGTATTCGCGCCAGCGTTTGAAGTAATGTGTAATATTATTTCGCAGTGGTGCGATTTTGAGGTCTCTTCGAGCACAGGGCATGTGCCTGTCTTCCGGGTCTCTCGCGAAATTGACCTGCTGGAGATCTACTGCTCCTGTTTTTTCGAATTGCGCTGAACGTTGAACTTTGAACTTTTGGTTCAAAGTTCGCTCATTAACGACCGAAATAGACTGATGGTACTGTCGATGTCGTCCTTGTGCACTTTTTCGTCCGGCGTATGCGGACCGTGTTGTGGTGGGCCGATGAAGCACCAGTCGAAAGGATAGGGCGACGTTTGAAGTTCACGACCGTCGCTGGAGCCCATCCCCTCAACTTCGAGTTGAAATTTTACGTCGTGCTTTCTTGCAACGGAGACGACGCGATGGAGAAAAGGTTTTCGGGGAATGTTTCGGTCGCGTAATGAAATGACCGCGCCTTTTCCGGGTTCAATCCCGTCGGATACCCAGGTGATGTCGGAAACGAGCGCCTGTCGTACCTTCCAATGTTCATACATATGCCTGGCGAGGTAAGGTACCGCGCCGCCCCCGTGCTCTTCCCAAGCACTGAAGGCAATGACACCATCGGTGAGTTGTTCAGCGACCTTCAGCGCCATATAGACGCCTAACCTGTTGTCGAGATACGGCGACTGGATAAACTCTTTAGTTTCCCGGAAGTTGGGTTTGTACGTGAGTACTGTACCCCGGTCGATCTGCCGGCCAAACTAGTAAAAGGCGTGATT
>CAZIAG010000244.1:0-6234 GCA_964537375.1 uncultured Roseivirgaceae bacterium | reverse complement strand
TGCTACCTTGAGTTTTCCGGTCAACGCCATCAAGAGCCGCCTGACCTTCAGTGCTAACTATCGAAATGGCAGAAGCATCAACCTGTTGAATGATATCGCAACCACGATCAATGAACAGACCGCAGGTGGAACCGTGCGATACACATTCAGGTATAAGGACGCGTTCGATCTTTCGCTCACCGCCGACCTGGATCACCAGCTGACAGACTACGCGTTTGATCAGCCTTCTCAGGTGTTCATAAACGGGACATACGGAGGGCAGGCGTCGCTGCAGTTTCTGAAGCGGTTCCAGTTCGTCGGAAACTTCGACTATCTCACATACCGGAATGATGGGCTTGGATTTAGCCAGGAGATTCCGCTGTTGAATCTGGCCGTCTCTGCCTTCATGTTGAAAAACAAAAGTGGTGAGTTGAAGTTCTCAGTCAACAACGTACTTGACAAGGCGCTCGGCGTCACCCAAACGGCGAGCATCAACTATCTTGAGCGTCAGACGATCAACTCGCTTGGACGCTATTTTATGGTAAGCTTTACGTACGCGATCAACAAGCAGCTGAACGCAGCGAGTATTCGGGGCGGCGGCTTTCATATCATCAAATCGCGATGACATATACTTGCGGTCCGGCCGCCGGTATTTGAGCGACCCGGCGTGCCGCACCGTAATGGAAAATGTCAAACAATAGCTGTCTAGGACATTATCCTTGAGCGAGGTATCTTCGCAGAATGCGTTGGGCTATCACGCTTGTTTTGATAGGTCTTTTTGAATCTCTCCCGGCGAGCGCACAAAAGATCTACATTCCCACCTTTGACCTCCAGGGCCATCGCGGAGCAAGGGGTTTAAAACCGGAAAATTCAATCGCCGGCTTTCTGGTGGCATTGGATTCCGGTGTGACTACGATCGAAATGGATCTCGCGATTACGCGTGATGGGCAGGTTATTCTGTCGCACGAACCGTGGATGTCTTCCGACATCTGCAACGACACTACCGGTGCGCCTATTTCAGCACGGCAGGAACGCCGACTCAATATTTATGAGATGACCTATGATCAGGTACGGAAGTACGACTGCGGGTCGAAAGGCAACGCCGCATTTCCGGATCAGGAGAAGTTGGCGACAACAAAGCCCCTGTTGCGCGATGTGATCGCGGCCGTTGAAGATCACATCCGCAGTTTCACGCAATACGAGGTGGACTACAACATCGAGATCAAGACAACACCTGATGGCGATGGTGTTTATCATCCGGACCCGGCGGAGTTTTCCGACCTCGTCTACCGAGTACTTGACCAATACCTCGCGCTCAACCGGGTGGTCATTCAATCGTTCGACCTTCGTGTATTGAAGTATTGGCATGAGCGTTATCCAAACGTACGACTTGCCGTATTGGTGGAAAATCGCAATTCAGTGCAAAGCAATCTCCAGGCATTGGGCTTTACACCCTCCATTTATAGTCCGCATTTCAGCCTTGTCGATCGTGCTATGGTGAGATACCTCCGCCAGCGCAGAATCCGTGTGATCCCATGGACGGTGAATGAGATCGCCGATATGAGAAGGATGATGCAAATGGGTGTAGACGGATTTATCACGGATTATCCAAACCGGGCAAACCAACTGGGTCTCGGTATAAAGAGACGCCCCCGGTGAGGAGCGGAATGAACGCCCGTTTTATTCTTTGAAGTTTCTCTCGTATTCTTGCAGGAAATCTTTGCAATGGACAGGCGATACGATGTTTATGGGTTCGGCAACGCGATTGTCGACATTGTGACCGAGGTCGATGTAGACTTCTTCACCCGGAACGGAATCGAAAAAGGGGTGATGACACTGGTCGATGAGAAGCGCCAGGATCTGTTGATGAAGGCCATCGACATGAAGAAGAGCCGCATGTCGTGCGGGGGTTCGGCCGCGAACTCCATCATTGCCGTCAGCCAGTTCGGAGGAAGGAGCTTTTTCACAGGCATCGTGGCCAATGATGCTTTGGGCAAATTCTTTTTGGAAGACCTGAAACGGAATAAGGTCGACACCAATATCCGATACGATCAATGTCCGCCCAGCATTACCGGAAAATGTTTGGTGATGACCAGTCCGGATGCGGAGCGGACCATGAATACTTTCCTGGGCGTGAGCTCGACGCTGTCGCCGGCGCATCTTGACGAGGCTGTGATTCGCGACTCGTCTTACGTATACCTGGAGGGTTACCTCGTGACCAGTCCAAGCAGTTTTGATGCCCTGAAAGAAGCGAAGCGCATGGCGGAGCGATCGAACGTGAAGACGGCCCTCACCTTCTCAGACCCCAGCATGGTGAAATATTTCTCGCGCCAGATGGAAGACATTATCGGCGCCAGTGTCGACCTGCTCTTTTGTAATGAGGAGGAGGCCATGATCTTCACGGGGACGGATAACCTTTCTGACGCCCGCGAGAAGCTGAAAGGCGCGGCCCGCCATTTCGCAATTACGCTTGGCGCCAATGGAGCGCTGATCTGGGATGGCGACACCTTTATTAACATTGAGCCGTACCAGGTAAGGGCCATCGATACCAACGGAGCGGGCGATATGTTTGCCGGGGCGTTCCTGTTTGGGATCAACCATGGCCACAGTTACGCGGAAGCGGGCAACCTTGCTTCATTGGCCTCGTCCCGGGTGGTGAGCCAGTTTGGTCCCCGCCTGGAGCCAGACCAGGTCAAGCGCGTACTGGGCGACCTGATCGCGATGTAGGCCCCGGAAAGTCACTTTTTGCCCCTGACGTTGGAAATCACGAAAATCCTCATCATCTTTGCAGCCCTTTATTTTGAGGTAAACGAGCAAATACCATGAAGCGCACCTATCAACCTTCCAAGAGAAAGAGAAAGAACACGCACGGGTTCCGTGAGCGGATGGCTACGGCGAATGGACGGAGAGTGCTGGCTGCCCGCCGGAGAAAAGGAAGAAAGAAGCTTACCGTTTCTGACGAAAGGACTCTCAAGCACAGGTAACCAGGTACTGCGCACGCATTTTTCCACGCCGTTTACCCATTTTTTGAGCAGGGTAAAGTACCTTTAACTACCTGTATGGCGTGCCTTTGAAAACCACGAATTCCGGCAACACATTCCGCAAGGAAGAGAGACTAACAAGGGAAAAGCTAATACGGGAACTCTTCGAAAAGGGGTTCTCTTTTTATTTATTCCCGTTCAAGGTGTGGGTCATGCGCAACCCAGACCCGGAATACCCGTTCCATCAGGTACTCATTGCGGTACCCCGCAAAAACTTCAGGAAGGCTGTTGACCGGAACCTTTTAAAAAGGCGAATCCGGGAGGCCTACCGCCTCAACAAGCATCGAATTGCCGCTTCAGAAAAGCTGTTGATTGCGTATATTTATAACGCAAAGGAAATCCTAACCTTGTCGCAAATCCAGGAACGATTAGTAAAGACGTTTAACCGTTTTGATCATGTGGAGACGATTTAGATGGCCTGTCTTGGCCGTGTTGGTTGTTGTAGTCTTTGTCTTTGGGAGGCCTGTTGAAAAATATTTCGACATTGCAAAGAGCCTTGATATTTTCGCCACCCTCTTTAAAGAAGTAAATGCGTATTACGTGGATGAGGTAAATCCCGAAAAGCTCATCCATAAGGGAATCGATGCCATGCTCGAATCCCTGGATCCCTACACTGATTATATTCCCGAAAATGAGATCGAATCGTTTCGAATTACTACTACCGGACAATACGGCGGTATCGGGGCGTTGATCGGCAT
This sequence comes from uncultured Roseivirgaceae bacterium, assembly GCA_964537375.1. Classification (GTDB taxonomy): domain Bacteria; phylum Bacteroidota; class Bacteroidia; order Cytophagales; family Cyclobacteriaceae; genus Chryseosolibacter. Next base: position 2,516 of record CAZIAG010000244.1, on the reverse strand, counting down.
TGTAAACAATAAGGCAGTAATCACCCACCCCTACAAGGACTTTCCGGCCTTTCGCTCCGGCATCCGCGTAGGTGATGAGATCATCGCCGTGGATGGAAAGAACGTACAGGGAAAGTCTACCTCCGAAATAAGTTCGCTGCTCAAGGGACAGCCCCGCTCAGAGGTCGAAGTAACACTAAGGCGTCACGGGGCCAAGGAGGATATCGTATTGAAGATAAAGCGGGAGAAGATCAATATCAGTAACGTGGCTTATGCGACGTTGATCGAACCCGACATCGCCTACGTTAAGCTCGATGACTTTACTCCGGGGGCGTCGCGCGAGGTTTCGGAAGCGGTTGTCTCGCTGAAGGAGAAAGGGGCGAAGAAACTGATTATCGACCTCCGGGATAATCCGGGTGGGTTGCTGCACGAGGCCGTAAATGTCGTCAGCCTTTTCATCCCCAAGGGCAGCGAGGTGGTGTCTACGAAAGGAAAGGTGGACGAATGGAATAAGAAATACAATACGTTGAACAATCCGATCGATACGGAGATCCCGATCGTGGTACTGACCAGCGGCGGCAGTGCCTCTGCTGCGGAGATTGTCGCTGGCGCGTTGCAGGACTACGACCGTGCGGTTTTGATCGGGGAGAAAACCTTTGGAAAGGGACTGGTACAAACCACCCGACCGCTGGCGTATAATGCACAGTTGAAGGTCACGACCGCAAAGTACTACATCCCGAGCGGCAGATGCATTCAGGCGATGGATTACACGCACCGCGCCGAAGACGGGACTGTTCACAAAATTGCCGATTCGCTGAAGGTTGCATTCAAGACGAAGAATGGGAGAAAAGTCTTCGATGGCGGGGGCCTCGATCCTGATATCGAGGTGATCAATGACCTGATGGGCCCCGTTGCGGAAGCGCTCGTCAATAGCGGGCTGACATTTGAATTTGCGTCGATGTATTGTGCCGAGCACGCGATGCCGGGCAACTTCAGAAACTTCAAGCTTTCGAATGCCGAATACGATGAGTTCGTGGCCTGGGTTAAACAACAAAACTTCAGGTATACTACCGGCCTGGAAAAAAGTATCAATAACCTGTTGCAAAGTGCCCGGAAGGAAAAAGTTTACCCTGAGCTTGAAGCACACCTGAACGACCTGAAAAAGAAGGTAGAAGCCAACAAGGCAAACGATCTGTATCGGTTCAAAGCTGAAATCTCAAGTATACTCGAAGAACAAATCGCTTTTCACTACTCCCTGGGTGAGGGAGCTGCGCAACTCTCTATAGGCCGTGACAAGGAGATCAGCGAAGCAAGAAACCTGCTTGGCGACCTTTCGCTGTATGAGAAGCTGCTTTCTCCGAATGACGAATGGCACTGATCCTGTCGATTGAGACATCCGGCCAGTCGTGCTCCGTTTCATTGAATGATCAGGGTACTTCGTTGGGCTTTTTAGAGGTGAATGAACCGCAGGCACATGCGGCGCGTCTTGCGGTGCTTATCGAAAAAGTCGTCGAATCCGCCTCCGTTGCTATCAAAGACCTGAAGGCCGTAGCGGTTTCTGCCGGTCCGGGTTCATATACCGGGTTGCGCATCGGCGTTTCCTCGGCAAAGGGTATTTGTTTGTCCCTGGGTATTCCTCTTATCGCCATCAACACCCTCGATGTGCTGGCCTTTCATGCAAAGAAGGAGATTGCTGAATCTGGCTTTCTTTGCCCGATGATCGACGCGCGTCGGATGGAGGTTTACTGCCAGGTGCTCGATGAGCACTTCCAGACTATTTTACCCGTGGCGCCGCGGATCATTGATTCGGATTCGTTTAGCGAACTTTTGCGGGACAACCGGTTGTTCTTTTTCGGTGATGGTGCTGAGAAGTGTCGGGCCGTGTTGAAGCATCCCAATGCAATTTTTCTTGGTGGCATCTACCCGACGGCCCGGACTTTAGGTGAAATGGCGAGGGTGAAATTCGGGCGGCAGGAATTTGAAAACCTTGAGGAGTTTACGCCGTTGTACTTGAAAGAGTTCGTTGCAAAAAAGGCGCATTCCTTTTTTTGATCTGGTATGGAAGAAAGGGAAATCGTAAACCGTGTGGCCAGCAGTTCGCTGGTCACGTTCGATCTGGAAGATTACTTTCAGCCTGGGGAGCGGGCGTTGATCGACATTGCGCCTCAGCTATATCAGGGTTTGGTTCTTCGCGAGAAGGAGTTCCGCGCCTACGTGAAGGGTCATGACTGGTCGCAATACAAGGACAAATTTGTAGCCATTACCTGTTCGGTCGAGGCGATCATCCCGAAGTGGGCATATATGTTGCTGACGGCAGCACTCCAGCCGGTAGCGCGCCTGGTAGTTTTTGGAGATCTTGATGACCTGGAGACCAGGATATTTAGAGATGAGCTTGCCCGCGTAGATTGGTCGCAGTTCGACGGGGCGAAAGTGGTGCTTAAGGGGTGCAGCAAAGTGGAGGTTCCCGCGGCGGTTTACGTAGAGGCTACACGCTTATTGACGCCTCGGGTTTCAAGTTTGATGTTCGGTGAGCCGTG
>CAZIAG010000243.1:0-6258 GCA_964537375.1 uncultured Roseivirgaceae bacterium | reverse complement strand
GGTAACGTGGGTGTCCAGTCGAGCAGACTGTTCTCTATAAAGGCATTGCGTATATAGGCGAATTTCGGATCGGTATCAATGTTGAGTCGCAGATCTTCCGTGATGAGTTGGCTGACATTTTTGGTCAGGTTATCATTGATCTCCGGGCCGCTCCTCGTACCGTCAAACAATTCCGGAATTGCGCTGCTGTATGGCTCGTTAAAGAACTCGGAGAGCGGCGCTGTCCAATCATAATGGATCTGGTAAGCGCGCGCTACGTAGGCGATGTAATGAGGTTGGTCATAAGTCTCCAGAGCGAACAAAAATTCCTGCATGGCTTTTACATCATATCCGCCCGCGGCAGGAAATGAGGCGATCAGGTCAAAGCCCTGTAGCCCTTCTTCCTCAATTGCCTTGTGTGTTGCCATCGTGACATATCCACCCTGGGAATACCCCGCCAGGAACAACTTTTCGTTGAAGACGACGCCCTTTGATTGAGCCAATTCCCGGGCCGCATGCAACAGATCGATCACAGCAGAGGCCGTAGCCTCTTCCACGTAGTAAGGATGGAATATAGATTCGGAGGCGCCAAAACCTATGTAGTCGGGCGCCGCAGCAATGAGTCCAGGTGATGCGAGGGAGGCATAAAGCAAAAGAGATTGGTTGCCCGTGGCCGTTGTCGAAGGTGCATCGTCGTACGCCACAATCGTACCGTGTTGAAAACTCAACATGCCTATGGGATCCGTTGTCTGAGGCAGGCTTACCAGACCTGAGGCCGTGATCGTTTGGCCTTTGTAAGTCGTTCTGTACTGAACTTTGTACAGCGATACATCGTACCGAATTTCCTGAGGTGAGATGTCAAGACCCGATCCGGCCACAAACGCCTGAACGGTGGAACGTCCGAGGATAAGGTGTTCGTCGGCAGAAACAAGATATCGCGGAGCAGTCTCGTCATTTGAGTCGCACCCCGCCAGGAATAGCGGCAGGATTAGACAAAATAATCCCCAAATTTTCTTCATAAGAACCTACCTCGTGTATACGGTATCCGTCAATTCATCAACTCGTCAAACGTGATCGAGACATAGTATAACCCACTAATATTGGGCCCGCCACCACTTTGGATGTATTTACTGTTGAGGATGTTTGAACCACCCAGCTTCACGGTCGAACGAATCGTAGGTACCTTGTACGAGACTTGCGCGTCCAGTGTATTGTACGCGGGTACCGGATAGAGCGTATATGCCGTAAACGATGATTGCCAGTCAAACGAAGTTTGCCACCTCCAGGTAACGTTGAACCCAAACTTGTCGGTAACTTTCCGGTTCCCAAAACTGAAATTCATTTTGTGTTCCGGTGTGTTGAACTCCGCGATGAAGCCCTCAGGAACATCGCTTAGATAGTTCCAGTTGTAATTTCCGCTCACCGTATAGCCCCTGGCAAGATTGTAGGTCAGTCCAACTACGGCACCCTGTGCGGTTACCGAGCCAGGCGCGTTGGTGTAAATGCTGAAGGTATTGTCGGAAGTCCCATTGAGGATCGTCAACAAATTCGGGTCTCCTCCAACGCCTTCCTGCGCGACGACCACCACAACATTGGTGATAAAGTCGTTGTAGCGGTTATAGTAGTATGATAAGTCGACGAGCAGTCGGTTTTCGATAAGGCTCTTGTATCCGAATTCAATTGCCCTGATCTGCTCAGGCTTTACTGGGTTGAATTCCGTAAAAGGCACAAGCTCGGCCGCCGCCTGGGGGACACTGCTGCCACTGAATATCTCGCGACGGAAATTTTGGACCGAGATACCCTCATACGACAGCGGAACGCCGGTTGAAGACTGCCTTACGAGGCCATACTTTTCCGCATACCGGGGAAGACCCCCGAGCAATCGGGATGAAACAATGTTTAGGTCAATGTGTTGTCCTTGAGTGGAGGGAATGCGAAATCCTGTCTGATAAGACACCCGGAAGTTGTGATTTTCTCCTGCCTTGATCAGAGCCGAAATCCTCGGGTTCACACGGCCCTTGAAGTTCAAGTTTTTGTCGTAACGCGCCGACCCGGAGAGCTTGACACGACGATTGGCTAACCATTTACTCGCCTGTACATAGGCGCCGTATTCTTTTATGGTCAGATTTTGGTCACGGTCATCGAAGATGGTGCCGTTTGAGTTAAGGTCGAACATTCTAAAACTTCCTCCGGCCTGGAGCTCGACAAAGTCGATCTCATTCTTGAAGTCGTACTGAAATTCCCCGTGATAGAGCGCAGTCTTATCCTGGAATTTCGGACCATCCGGCACGACATTATTCATTGCCTGTGCTTTGGCCTGATCAAAGGCAGCGGTGCCCGGTTCAAGTGCGTACCTCGTATCGGTTTGGCTGCGGGCATACTGGTGCGCCTGTTCCTGCACGCTTACCGGGATGTTCGCATTTGCTCCATCAACGGTTGGATCGTCATAGCCGTTGTCATAGAGGTAACGCAGATAGTAAATGGCATACGTCCCCAACCATGTCGATACATTGCCGCCGCTTCGGATGTCATTGAGACGCTTGGCAAGAAACTCGGCAATGTATGAGTCGCCGGAATTCTCACGGGTGGTATATGCACGGATAAAAAAATTGTCGCCGCGAAGTTGCAGGCGGTGCTGCTGAATGGAAAAGTTGGCTAATGAATAACGTTGCGCCCCGGTATATACGCTTGTACCAAACCCACCATTGTAGAGGTAGCTAAGTTCCAGTTTGTCATTCGGCCGAAAGTAAAAACCGGCATTAGCCTTTAGGTTTTCCGCCCCATAATCGACCACGTGCTTCTCTTCAAAGGGCGTTACTGAGACAACAACGTTCGGAAGCCAGTTATTTTGAGCATAATCCCACGCGCGTATACCTGGCGCGAAAGTGCCGAGGGGTCCGCTTGCCAGTGTCTGCCATCCTGGATTGGCCGGATCAGTAGTTACGCTGTAGCGAAAGATCGCCATGTTGATCGCTGCTTCGTCGCCCATATAGTGCAAACGATCTGCACCGGGATTGAAGCTGAATCCTTCGGGGGTCCTGCCGCTTTCGCGATCGTACGAATCCGTGCCGTGCCAGTCTTCGGCGCGCATGTACGCGAGGTTTAATTTGAACGCAACCTTGTTATTGAAGGCTTTTGCATACCGGATCGCGCCTTCCCAAACCGGTGAGGGTCCGTCGTAATCCGCATCGCTGCCAATATGGTTCATGCCCACCTTGGTCATCGCGCTGAGTCCCTGATATTCAAACGGACTTTTGCTGGTGACCAGAACAATCCCATTAAACGCGTTCGGCCCGTATAATGCCGACGACGCACCAGGGATAAGTTCCACACTTTCGACGTCGAGCTCAGATGGACCGTTCAAATTGCCAATGGGGAAATTAAGGGCGGGAGCCTGTGTGTCCATGCCGTCAATCAATTGCACGAACCGTGTGTTCCCGGTTGAACCGAAACCCCGGGTATTGAGGATTTGAAAATTAATACTGCTCGTCGTGACATCGACACCCTTCAGATTGGCTAGCCCTTTGTAATAGTTGTCGGCCGCCGTACTCGCTATGCCGAGAATGTCCATTTTCTCTATCGACACCGGCGATTCCAAAATACTCTCTTCCACCCGCGAGGCCGAAACAACGATCTCCTGACCCAGGATGGTTTGCTCCTCCAGACGGATCTCAAGCCCGGTCGTGTTTGCTTGCGCCACCGGTACCTCCACCGTCTTGTATCCCACAAAGGAAACCGACAGCGTCAGCGGTGGGTTGTCACTGACCTGCAGGCTGAAGTTACCATCAATATCCGTCACGGTGCCGATCACCCTCCCCTTTACCACGATATTCACGCCCGCCAAAGTTTCACCACTTTCAGCGTCGAATACTTTTCCGGCAACGGTGGTTTGCGCATAACTCCATGCCGAAGACATCAGGAGGATCAGGGTAAAACAGAAGCCGCTGTAGTTCTTTCTCATACTCATTTGGTTTGCAAAGGCAATCCGGCACGCCGGAATCGCGTAAGATATTATCTCTGTAAAGTACAAAAAAATGCAAAATGGTAGAATGGGGGCTGGAAAATCGTTTGCGGCAGCGCCTACGACTCCTGGATATGCTTTACCAAACGCTCACACAAGTCGTATGTTTCGTTCGCAATAACCTCATCCCCGGTAGCGGTAAGGATGCTTTGGGCAAAGCCTCCCAGGCACTCAATATAAAACCGCTTCATCTCATCCACAGGCATGTCCTTGGTCCACAGATCGATCCGCAGTGTGTTGTGCTGAGTGTGGTCCCACAACGCAATGGTTACGGCCTTCGTATCCTTCATCTCCGGGTCGGGCTTGTCTGTCGCGTCCCAGGTGATGCGTTCGGGAAGATTGTTTTCGTCGAGCTCGACAGTGAATTGTATGGACTTTTTCTTCATCGCGTAAAAGTACAAAAGTTTCGTCGACAGTGCCCGGTCCCAAAACGCAAGGCACCAAAGCCCAAGATCTCAAAGCCCGAGGCTCGTCCAAAAGCAGCAAAGCGAAATCGGAGCCTTTCCCCGTTTGATTACCAACCGTAGAGGGGCAGAGGGTAGAGGGAGGCTGACCGCGGACTCAACCTGCCGACCGTTGACGGACTACCGTCGCTGCTTCGCCAACTCAACAAAAAAATCAAGCGACCCCGGATTCCGAAGAGCATCCGCATTGATCACCTTTTTCGGGTCCTTGCCCATCAGCACTTTCTTCACCGGCGTTTCCGTCTTTTTTCCGCTGATGGTGTAGGGAACATCCGGAACAGCTATGATCTCATCCGGCACGTGGCGGGGACTATACTCGCGTCGAATCGTGTCGTTGATGCGCCCTTGCAATTCCGGTGTCAGTTTTTGCCCTTCGTTCATCACGACAAAAAGCGGCATCCAGAATTCTCCGCCTGACTTTTCTATACAAATGATAAGACTGTCCCTTACCTCAGAGATTTTGTCTACCGCGCGGTAAATCTCGCTAGTCCCGATTCGAACGCCGCCGCGATTCAGGGTTGCGTCGGATCGCCCGTAGATGATCACACCGTGACGCGGGGTGATTTTTGTCCAGTCGCCGTGCCGCCACACATTCGGGTACATCTCGAAATAGCTTTCGGTGTATCGTTTGAAGTCGGGATCATTCCAGAATCTTACAGGCATCGATGGCATCGGCGCAGTGATGACCATTTCCCCCATTTCGTCCACGACACTCACTCCCTTTTCATTAAAGGATTCCAGTTTGCAGCCCAGTGCCCTGCATTGTATTTCGCCGGAATACACGGGCCACGTAGGATTGCCGCCTACGAATGCGCTGCAAACGTCCGTGCCTCCACTCATGGACGCAAGCCAAAGATCTTTTTTGACCTGCTCGTAAACCCAACGGAATCCCTCTGGCGGTAGGGTGCTTCCCGTAGAACCGATGGATCGAAGGTGTGTTAATGCGAACCTGGACGAGGGACTGATCCCTGCTTTAAGGTTAGCGAGGATAAACCCGGCACTCGTTCCAAAGTGGTGGATACCTGCTTCGTCGGCAAATTGCCAAAGGGAGTTAAGGTCGGGGTACGCCGGACTTCCGTCGTAGATGACCATTGTCCCACCGGCCAGTAAACTACCGTGAATGTAGTTCCACATCATCCAACCTGTCGTGGTGTACCAGAAACACCGTTCTCCCGGACGGAAGTCGTTGTGGAAGAAGCCGTACTTTAGTTGCTCCAGCAGAATTCCGCCGTGTGAATGTACGATCGCTTTTGGAAGTCCTGTCGTACCGGACGAATACAACACCCAGATCGGATGCTCGAACGGAACGCGGACAAATATCAATTCGTGATCGCGGTGATCGTCCATTACTGACGACCACGTCGAGGCGGGTTTGTTGAGCGAAATACTGCCGCTTTCCGAAACGATGATAACGTGTTCTAGCGACGGAATGCCCGCAACGAGGTCGCGGATGACGTCAGCTTTGTCAAATGATTTGCCGTTGTATGTATAACGGTCTATGGCAATCAGCACACGTGGCTCGATCTGCGCAAAGCGCTCAATAACCGCCGGCGTTCCGAAGTCAGGAGAACAACTCGACCAGACCGCGCCAAGCGAGGAGGTCGCGAGCAACGAAACGGTGGCCTCGGGTATACACGGCAGGTAACCCACCACGCAATCACCTTCCTTTATCCCAAGCGAAAAAAGAAATCCCTGGAGGGCAGATACCTGGTCGCGCAAGTCCTTCCAGCTAACGTTTCGAATCGGTGTTAGCTCGGACTTGACGATGATCGCCGGGTGAGTGTCGTTGGCTTT
>CAZIAG010000242.1:0-6299 GCA_964537375.1 uncultured Roseivirgaceae bacterium | reverse complement strand
AGGATCGGCACGATGGTCGCGTCCACCCAGTAGTGAGTGCCATCCTTCTTGCGGTTTTTGATGATACCCCGAAATGCTTTACCGCTTTTGATCGTCGCCCACAACAGACGGAAGATCTCTCTGGGCATATCGGGATGGCGGACAACCTTATGTGGCTTGCCGATCAGTTCATCCGGCGTATACTGCGAAACCTCACAGAACTTGTCATTCACATGTGTGATGGTACCATAAACGTCCGTTTCGGAGAGGATTGTGGTGAGTTCGAGCACACGCTCACGAATCTCGAGGTTACGACGGACGGCATCCGTTTCGTCGAGCTGACGCGTCAATTGTTCCTGCACCGCCTGGAGCTCCTCCATATTCTGGCGCAGCTCCTCCTCTTGCGAACGCAGTTCCTCGGTCTGTTGTTGGGAAGCGTTGAGCAATTGCTGCACGTGCTGCGCTTTTGAAACGGAAGCGATGACGGTAGCAAACGCCTGGCATGCAAGTTCCAGAAAGCGGATTTGATAATCTTCCAGCGCGGTAAACGACGCTACCTCCAGCACACCATTCACCTCATCTTCGGTTTTTATCGGAACGATCGCGATAAATGATGGTGGTGCATCCCCCAGTCCTGAGGTGATGTGAATGTAGTTCTTCGGGATTTCTTTTAAGAGGGTAGTCTCTTTCTCAAGAAACACCTGTCCCACCAATCCCTGACCGGGCTCAATCTGTTTTGTGACATATTTTTTCCGATCGTACGCATAGCATGCTTTGAGCTCGAGCATCATCCCCTCCTCACTCGGGTTGGCAATGAACACCGATCCCTGGTTAGCTGAGATACGTTTGGTAAGAAACCGGACCACCTCAAGGGCCAGGTCGTTGATGCTTGTATGCGCCCGAAGCAAATCGCCAAAGCGCGCCAGCCCTTCGCTTTCCCAAACACGCCGTTCCTCGGCAACGCGATCGGCCAACAACTTGCGACGGAACTGGTTAAGTTGTTCCCTTAGTTGTTCATTGTCGAACGTGGTTGGGATGTCGTGCTGAAGATCGCCCAGGTGTAGTCCTTCGATAAAGGATTGAAGGATCGCGAACTGCTCGTGGTCATGACGAGCTTCACGCTCGAGGCGTTGTTCGCGTTCGCTGATCATTCTGCCCATGACAAAGAACACCGCACCAAGAAACGCCGGCGAGGTCAGTATTATCCAGTGGGTTGGATTCGTCCTGTAGATCTGTCGTATGCCGGACCACGAGAAAACCGATTCGTCTCTCCATATATCGACAAAGAGGCTGATTAAAATGAGTACGACGCCCATCGCGATACCCAGCCACATTAGATATACCTTCAATTTAGTGCTTTTGAATACCGTTAATCCGCGGAACGGCGTCCCGTCCGGTTGAATTGATGTTCCCATTTCGCCAGAAATTATTTCGGGCGGCAATCTAGGGGATGGGTGCACGCATCGAAGGTGACAAAGATCAGGCTCGCAGGCGATTTTTGTTGGATGTTATTATTTCACCGGATGGGGAATACTAACGCTTATTCAACTTATTGACAATATCCTGTCCCAGATAGATTCGTCATACGCCGACTGCGAAAAGTAGGATTGCTCCAATGGCTGCGCGTCCCAAAAAGGTAAGTGAAAATATCAGGGGTAAGAGAGTAACGATCCCGATGACTGAATTTGCCCGTCCATAAAAGCTAAGACGGTTTCTGACAACCTCAACATCCTTATCATCGAGGTGGTAACGGGCCTTGACTTTCGCTCGGGCCTCCACATCGGATGTACCACCGGATCTTTTGTTCGAGCATGTACGAGCCGGCTTCTCCCTGGACAGCACTCGCAGTGTTCAAGTGCTCGAACATATCGAGTCCGTTCTCCCTCAATTTGAGTACGATGCTGTGCATCGGTCCGCCGGCATCGAGTCGTCTTTTGATCTCGTCGCGGAACTCTTCCTCAGTGAGCCAACCCAAGGATTGCGCTTCAACAAGGTGTTTCACTGAGCTTCAACGCCTCCTCCCGCATGCCCCGCGATAGCAATTCCTTTTGACGTATTGGATTATTCTCCAGCAGCAAACCACTGAGATCCTCAACGAGTCGGCGAGCTGATAGACGGGCAACGACTTGTAGTGCTCTGGCCATGCGGTTCAGGTCAGTAGTTTGCGACATGGTCTTTTTATGGCGATAATCTAAAGGATACGGGAAGGTCGGAGCATCAGCAAGAAGGCCGACGAAACACCACTGCATTCCTACGCAGGATAATACTATCTGTTCAGACCTGCCCAAAAATCAGGGAATCCCAAAATGGAGGGAATCCCCAATGTATTCGACCGGCCGTACGGCCATTTTTGTCCCTATAACATTATTTGTCCAACCCGTAAAAACCATGAGAGAACCAATCAACACCACAAGGAGTCGTGTACAGATTGCAGAGCCGCCTCGTTACGCCGTCAGGCGTAAACAACAAGGAAAAGCACAGCGTGTGAACCAGGGCGAGTTTACGACTGAGATGGACGACCTTGAAGCCACGGACGAAGAAATTTCGTCGATGGCGTGGAGCGTGCTTGCGATGCTTACTTTCGTAATGTTGGCAGTGGTTTGTTCAATGTTTGTGCTTTGGTAGTTGGCTGAGGTTATAATTCCAACAATCTGGAATGTTCCCTTCAACCGGTTCGTGCCCGATTTTGCGAGTATTTCTTCCTATACAAAATTCAGGGTGTTCGAGGCGTAACTCGAAATGAGACCTGGTGCCCATCATTAAGAGCCAAATGCACGGCAATGTACGGCGAATTGATTGTTAGTTCAATTGAAACCGAACCACAACCGCCACCTTGGATGGTGCTGTCTTCCCGTTGTACATCATTGGAATCCATTCGTCGTTCATCAACTGCACAACGCGAAGCGCCGCCTCACCCAGACCGCTGCCGGGATCTTCCACCACGACCTGGTCTGTAACTTTTCCATCCGGTTGAATGATCATGTGAATCGTGACGTCGCCGTGGACTCCGGAACGTCGCGCATTCGCCGGGTACAACAGATGTTTTCTTATGATTTCCATCGCCCGCATTCTTCCTCCCTTCAATAGTGGACCTGCCTCTGGACTCGTTTCCGACCAGTCGTAATCAACAAACTCCCAGGTGATTTCCTGGAAAGGGCGTTCCGCTCTGAGAATCTCCTTTGCCGAAAAATCAACCTCCTGCACCAGCCTCTTGCGTTCGTAGTACGACCAGACCCCGACGCGTTCGTTGTTTTCGTACTGGCCGCGCTCCTCGAAATCATCTGATGTCCGACGGTACTCCCTATGACGAACCGACGGGTCATCCTTTAGGACGTAGTAAACTTCTTTCGTTTTATCGTCGTGTTTGATCGTCTGTTTTTTGAGGGCCTGGGCCAGAGAAACTACGGGAAGAATAATTACGATCAGAGAAAGGAAATGGGATTTCTTCATCGCGGATTATTTTCTGAGAAATATACGGATGATTCTGCAACGCGACATTCTTTTTGATGAAGTCACGAATTTCGGTGTGCCTGGACAGGTCTCAGGATGACCGGCCACAAAGGGACTGCCCCATCTCCTTCACAACGTCGCAAAATTCGTCCATCGCCCCCCGTTTCGATGTCGTAAATATTTGCCGGATACCTTTGCCTGATTCAATGGTGTAGTCAGTGTAGATGCAAACCGGTATTTGTGGATTATAGCGATATCGTCGGTCGGGGCCACCGCGCTTGTTCACGTATTTCCAGGTAAGGTAGGCAACAGTCGCATCGGCAGGCACCGTGCCATTCTCAACAAATTGAACATCCTCGCCCGTTATCCGAAGGTTGCTATAGAAGCACCCAGCGAACCGATTTCCACGCTTGAGTAAGAGGCGTTCGGGCAAAAAGAACAGTTCTGTCTTTCGCAGTCGAATATAGGGAACTGACACATTGGTCCTGATAAAAGGGGAGGGCAGCTTGTGGGGTTTAATGACGCGAACAACCGATCGCGACACTAGCTGCGACGCTCCCGAATGATATTTGGTATCGACTATACGCTCTTCATGCAGCTTTTGCCAGACCGTTCGCGAGGCCATGAACTTGCGAAAGCCATTCAAGAATCTGTTGTGCAATTGTTGCGCCGCCTCATCAAACGTGTAGTAGAGGTCGATTCTCTTTCTGCGGACATCCATCCGATAAAGAAAGCCGCACCATATAACCAACGTCGAGACGATAAAAATGAACCAGACCGCGACATGTGCACCCTGGATACTGGTTGGAACGGCCTCGTCAAGCCAACGTACAACAAACAATAATACAATGACCGACGGCAACGTTCCCAGCCACCTCAGCAGACTGATTTTATTGTGTTTCTCCTGAAGCTCGTTAATAAACTCCTGGGAATCCACATCGGTTACCTGTTCGAGATCACCCGTGGTGATGGTATGACTGGGTTTCTCCGGAATTGGTGTGTTGGGGGTAGGCGTAAGACCATCCTGTCGTGGGGTACCCCCGCCAACACGTTGGCGATAGTAAATTCCACCTGAGCCCAGATTTACATAGGTGCCGCGACTATTGACGCTTAGCCTGGCCCCCTTGACACCAAATGAAAACCCAACTCCTGATTTGGAGAAGTTGAGTCGAAAGGGTCCGAAAGATTTTGATTTACGGAAAAACCATCCCATCAATACAAAAGATTCGTCCTTCAACTCCGACAGTCCTGTACAAACGTGGTTGAAATATTTTCTTCCAGACGACTGTCGAAAGTATGGTTCGATTTTACGGTGGTGAGAGATGCTTGAGAAAAGTTATTTCCGAGAGGGATATTCTGGTTTCCGAAAGATGGGCTGGATATTCCGGTTGCGTTTGAGGTGCTGGCTATACCAGGTCATGTTCGTCAAACGAATAGACGCGGGACAATGAAAGATTATTGTCGCTATACTTTTCGAAATAGCTCGCAAGTCGTTGTTCGTGGGAGTAGCGCGACTCTCGCAGGCGTGGCACCTCGATTTCCTGGTTGTCCAGGTTCTCAAAGCCTTCCTCCATCCGCACCAATACAGCCCTGCCGGCGATGGGATCAAAGTCGTTCGAGACTCCAGAGAACATCCCTTGCAATACTTTTGGACTGACCATCTCTCCGATCCGGTAGACGTGATGGAACCTTTTGTCTTGCTCAGATTCCAGCACCACGAAGAGACACCCCTTCTTCAAATGCACGACACCCCGATAGGCCAACCTCTTTCCGCGCAATTCCATGACGATCTTCGCTCCATCAGAAAAGATTCGTACCGGCGACCGAAATACAGTTGCCGCAGGCCCCGCAATATTTCGCCTGACATAACTGTAGTACGACCCCACACAGGCGGTTAACTGCGAAGGGAGGGGATTATCTATTAATTCTTTGAATTGGCGAAAGTCGGTATAGCCAAGGTACCGAACTATCGTCTCGAGTAAAGGTTGTCTTGCCGAAATCATCGTTTCCGCAGTGGCCGCGTTTTGAACCTCCCGGAAATTCTTGTACAGGTAGTCTGTCGATAGTCCAACCTTCTCCGACACGGCCTGAAATTCCTTCTTTGAAGGGGACTTGCCCTCCTTTCTCATGAGTTCGTCCAGCAACGCCTCAAGATATTTTCTCTGAACAGCCATAAAACGAAGTTACCGAATCGGAACAAAATCAGCACAAAAAGGAACGGTTTCGGAACGACACAGAACGCATCCGATCCCTCATTCCGAATCGTCCGGATGCACCTTTGAATCGTCAATTGACGTCGATCGATCGCGCCATTTCCGGTGACCGAAGGTTGCGCTTCTCATGGGCAAGCTCGCTGAAGGTCGCTGTGAAGTGGTCCCGCCCATGACTGTTAAAGGCCGAGACTATGCCTAAACACGGCGCTGCCAACTGAACGGTCACTGCCTGTCCATGACCTGTCCGGCCATGTTCCACCAAAATTTCAAAAAAATGAAATTCATAAGATTATGTACGATCCTGCTTGCCGGACTTATCGCCTTCAGTTGTTCGGAGGACCCAGTCCTAAAAGGTGAAGGCAGTGGCGAAGATGACGACGATATCATCGTGCCACCTCCGCCTCCACCGCCGGGAGAAAATTCGCAGACTGTCGCGCTCGATTCCCTCGGGTGAGATCGGGAAAAGGTGGAGGCGTTGGGTCTTCACCTTTTCTATTTCTTTTCTTACCTTGTGAGTGATCACCCCCTGAGCCAAGATGAAATCATTCCTGACGGTGTGGCTATGCGTTGGCATCCTTTTATCCTCCTCCGCACAGGACAGGACAGACAGCCTCAAGCAGCTACTGTACAAAGCGACCCTGCAAAGCGATAGTGCAA
>CAZIAG010000241.1:0-6351 GCA_964537375.1 uncultured Roseivirgaceae bacterium | reverse complement strand
AATTTACTCGCCGGCGCCCCTAAATTTACGGGGGGTCAACTTCCAGGAATAGGGGGTCAATCAAAAATGGAATGGGGGGTCAAAGGGCGCAGGAATAGCCACCTGAGCGTTGCCTCAACCGAATCAAGGTACGCGACGGTGCGCTGAGGGTCTTTGTCAACCAGGCGTTGGAGGCTGTCGAAATTGATGTTGGTTTGGGCAAAGGCGAGATTGCACAGGCAAACCATCAGCAGAGGGAGCGTGTTACGAGGCATTTTTAGTAGGGCGGTTCGGGCAAAAAAGATACGGATTTAATGGTTATGATGCTATGCGACGGTGGGTTTACCAGGTTGGGTAACAAAATTGGTAACATGGATGGCGGGTAGGGTGCGCCGATGGCACGGTGGTGGCTACCGGCTCCAACGAGCACGGCCAGCTCAACGTTCAATGCGGAATAGGAGAGACAAGCCAGGGCGCCAGGGGTTTAGGAGCTATTTCCCGATACAGTGTATCAAGCGATCATCCAAGGGGTTTAAAATCAGGTGTTTATACGACGTTTGCTCGTGTCTGGCACCAACATGGCAGCATTGATCTTCAACCAAAGAAAACCAAAAGCAAGAATCGGCAAGAAGGAAGACGCTTAAGGGGAACTTATTCATGTCGCAATGATTCCACTGGGTTCGACCTTGCCGCCTTCACCGTATGAAAACCTACGGTGAGAAATGCCAGCAACGTTGAAAGGACTGCCGCGGCTACGAATATCCAAATACTCAAATTGATCCGGAATGCGAAGTCCTTCAGCCAGTTGTCGCTGAGATAATAAGCAGCGGGCGCAGCAATGATAAACGCCAGCAATACGAGCCTCAGGAACTCAAACGAAAGTAATCGCGTAATGCTGCTACCCGTTGCACCCAATACTTTCCGGATGCCAATTTCTTTCGTTCGAGCCATGACAGTGAATGACGATAGCGCAAAGAGCCCCAAGCATGAGATGAGGATCGCGACAGCTGCAGCTACATTGGCCAGTTTTTTCGTCCGTTGTTCGGCCTCATAGTACATTCGGATCTTTTCGTCAATAAATGAGAAGTTGAAATCATGGGCTGGATAGACCTGCTTCCATACTTGGGCCACTGCACCTAATGTCGCCTGAATTCGGGCGGATGGTTTCAATTTGATCGCAAAGGTATTCAGCTTTGTACCGTCGCAAGCAATAACCGTCGGGCTAATAGGATCGTGGAGCGATCTTGTATGAAAGTCTTTAACAACACCGATCACCGGAACATCGCCGGCCATCTTACCTATTGCCTCTTCGGGACTGACAAGGCCAAGTTTGCGCATATATGCTTCGTTAATGATGTACCCTTTGCAGCTATCATTCGGATCGAAGTTTCTGCCGGCCAACAACTTGATATTGTATAGGATGAGGTAGTTAACGTCCCCGAACTTCGCGTTTACCCAGTGTTCATTTCGCTCATCCTCCGTAAAATTCAACAGGAGCGAGTTCATGCCATCGTCGCCACTCGGCGGTTGTGATTGCATTCCAACTGCTTGAATTCCCTCAAGTCCAGACAGTAAATTTCCCATAACAAGCCTTCTATCCGAATCTTCGTTGGGCGGCACACGAAGCACAATTACTGCATCGGCATTGAAACCAAGGTCCTTCTGGAGCATGTACCGAATCTGGAGACCGACCACGAGAACGCCGATCACCAACACCTGCGCAAACGCGAACTGCACGACATTCAACGCCTTCCTGACTGTGGGTGCGGACATGCCGCTGACACTGGGCAAATGGCTCTTCAGTACCCGGGCCGGCCTGTAGGCCGATAGGACCAACGCCGGGTATGTCCCCGCAAGGAGGGACACACCGAAAATGCAAATCAGAAGAAATATAACGACGTCCATTCTCAGAAGGTCGAATGTCACGCCATCTGGAATGAATTCCTCAAAATAGTAGAATGCCAGGTATGAAAAGACAATCGATACGAGCATGCACACCGAAGTCAACAGCATGTTCTCCATGAGAAACTGTCTTATCAGCGTCGCTCTTGAGCAACCAAGGACCTTCTTTACCCCAACCTCCTTTGCACGTCTCGATGCCTGCGCAGTAGCCAGGTTGATGAAGTTTACCACCGCAATAACCAACAACGCGCCTGCGAGGCCGATCAGGCTATAGATCGTCGATTCCTTTGGCACCTGCCGGGTCACAATCTCAAATATTCCCAACTCCTTGTTGAAGTGCAGATCGCTCAATGGTTGAAGCGCAGGCTCGAACACGAAATCATCCTGATTTGCTACTTTGTCGTCGCTTGCCCAATCGAGTTGCGCGACAACTTCGTCGGGCGGGACTCCGTAGGCGACCTTTACAAACAATTGCGAACCGGTGTTCAGCGTCTTGGGTTCATCCAACGAAAATGGCCTATTACTGCCGAGTAGTTCGCATGTGCTGTATGATGTGAAATCGGTGAATGTAAAGTCGGTGTTGCCCTTCAGGTCAGCGACGATTCCCGAAACTTGAAACCGGAGGGTGTCCTGATAAATAATCTCCTTTCCCATGAGCTCGGGCAGAGGCTGACCTCCGAAGTAGTGCCTTGCACGGCTCTCAGTAAGAACGACCTTCCATGGTTCCCGCAACGAGGCCTCAGGATTACCCACCAGCCATTCGTAAGCGGTAAAGAAGTGAAAGAAGTCCGGGCCCGCGAATACAAAATTATTGTTACCGGGATCATAAACCTTTGCATTTCCAGAGCCGTCTTCAATCGTTACCTTACCCCACCAGTTGTGAAAATGCGTCATCGCCTCCAGCCCGGAGGTTTCCTCACGCGCCGTGACTACCACGCCCATGTATGTATCTCGAAAATTCCTTACAAATCCATCAGCAGTGGCCCGGGTGTACACTCGGTATATTCTGTCGCCGTCTGCGTGAAAATCATCGAATGTGAGTTCGAATTGGGCAATCAGGTAGATCACCAGGCAAAACGTGATGCCTACGCTCAGGCCAAGCGCATTGATCAGGGCGATTGTTTTGTTCCTCGTGAACGTTCTTGATACGTAGAGAAAGTCCGGGTGCATAAGAGGCATGCCTTTTGAATACAATTTAATACTTTTTACCCACTATAGCATCAGGCCGTGCTCAGACTAAAACAAAGATTAGGAGAACATAAAGGAATCAGAAGCAAGCGTAGAGGATTGCGCTGTCTTCGCGAGGCTGCATTCTTTCAACTCATAGGCTGGAACTCGTGTCTGGCGGTTCCGACTGGACGGTTCCTCTGATGCTCAGCAAATCCGGGCTTGTCTCAGCATTGGAAAACACATAAACTTCTTTGAGGAAAAAGCCAGTCGTCTCTGCGTCGTACTCGACCAAAATACTATCCTGCTGCCCGGGGCCGATCGGTTCGGTGGGCCATTTGGTAACAGTACATCCACATCGTGTTTCGATTCCTTCAATCTTCAATTCGTTTGGTCCTACGTTGGTAAATGAGAAATAGACTGACGCGGACTCCCTTGACGGGATAAGCCCGAGGTCGTGCGACCGGCTGCTAAACTGAACAGATGTTTTCCGTTCAAGCCATTCTTTGACTATGGTACTGCGGTGTAAAAAGTTGGTGACCGCAAAGCATGCGACGAATAGTATCAAAATAATAAATGCGTATTTATAGTTCATCTAATATCGGTTTAATGTCGTATCTCAAAACGCGCTTTTCCAAGACGTCAAGACCATAGATAACACCTTTTCCTTCGTCAACTGAAATACTATGAAGATACTCGCCCACCTTAATCTTCGCCCGAGGCTCGCCGAGCCAGTCGAAGATTCGGATTTCTGTTGGGACTGGCATTCTACCAAATTCAGAAAATGGCTGCCCATAGTATAGCGCATATATATATGAATTGGACGTAAAAATATCCCCATAGTACATGCGAAGTTGGTCTGCATTCTCTTCCTCAAGGTATTCGGTGCTGCTCACCGGAATTTCCCTTCCATCATACACCGACACTTTGATTTCACCGTCCACGTTAAAGATGTCAATACGGTCGAATGAACACATTGCCGATGCAACTTGCGTATTGTCCGGCTTTAACCCAAGAGATGCAACGTACAACATGTTATACTTACTCGTCACGAACTCTAGGTCGTTGCTTGGCCGATCAATTTTAGGAAACAGCGCGACAGTTTTGACAATATTGTCAGAAGACGGGTCATATATTTGAAGCCGATTCATCTGCGGTGTCGAATTTGTAGATCGACCTACAACCAGGGTTGAGTCAACTACAAACGCCGTATGAAACCTAGACTCAGGTCGTGTTTGCACTCTCTGAACAATAGCAAGACTTAGCTTATCCAAGCTTTCGGCGATGTTTATTTTTATAAGCTCGCCCTTGTTCAAATCATGTACCCAAATACATTCACTGTTCCCACACGGCACGCAATGGTCAAGTATAAGCGACGTTGGAAATTCGTCCGGCCTGCTTCCTTTCCTCGCCAATTGACCGAGTTCCCGATGATCATGGATATCGTAAACCCTTAGAAAGTATTCTCCACCATATTGAAGAACAATAATGTAGCTTTCTGTGGCCAGTAACGCCCCAGGGTTGTCCAAGTTCGTTAAACGAATGCTTTCGCCTTCGATTTGATAGCTCTCGCCGAAAGAAATGTGGTGGATTTCAGGGCTATGACATGAAAGGGTGGTGCTACAAACAACCAAGGCAGCATACTGCAATCGACGTCTGATCCCCACGCTTTTGATGATCATTCTGAAGCCATTGATAAAACAAGGGAAGGGCCTAAGCGCCCTTCCGCATTTGCTTTTCTGAATCATAATGCGATGCCCCTGCTGCATTTTCCTGCGTCCGATCCGATTCCTTGTTCTTGATGACAAGTCGTACAAAGCGTGTAGGTATGTCCGGATCCGGGTGACGAGCTCGAATGACAGGGGACTTTCTCGAACATCGAGGCGGATGCACCGACAGAAACAAAATTGAGAGCTACTCCCAATAGCATAGATACGCCTATGCCGATCCTTAAAGCGTTCTTTCTCATTACATGATTAATTTTAGCTTCTGCTTAATATCAAGCATTGAATCAAAGCAAATCAATCCTACTGACATAATATGTCAGGCAACGAAATCAAGAAACGCTGAATTCAGGGAGGCAACATTCCGAGCTGATGGGTATGCCAATGGGACCGGAATGCTGTTCGCAACCAGTCACATTTCTATTCCTAACGCCCAATAGACCTGGGGCCACAGTCGCCTGCGTCCTGGCCAACTCCGGTTGTAACTACGCAATCGGAGCATCTCGTATGAGTAAAATGCTCACCAGGGTATGAAGTCGCGAAACACGGAATCTTTTTGGATACCGCGTAGACAGGGACATTCAGAAATAGCACATTGAATGCGATTTCCAGCACAAAGCAAATCCCTAAGCCGACTCTAAAAGCATTTTTCTTTCATAATGGAGTTGTATCGATTTTCTGCTCGATATCAAGCATTAGTCAAAGCAAATAGCCTGTGCAGACATATTATGTCAGTTTTTTGAATAGACGTACGACTTTTTGTGTTGACAGAATTCGATTTGATGCCCAACATCCCTCAGAGCTTCTAGATAACGATAAAGCATCCTTTCCGAAATTCCCAATTTTCTAGCGAGTTCGCCCGGTCTTCCGGTGGGCTCTCGTAGGATGAGGTTGTGTAGGTACGCGATCCTTTGCGCATACTTTTCGAATAGCATAGCTGGAGGATTAGTTTTTTTGCATTGGTGAACCACGCATTCAAGCGCTGTTCATCGTTGTCGAAAATACGTTACTGGCAGCGTTGAGTCAACCCGTCATTTTTTCACTTGCGTGTATGATTATTGCCTAAGGTGTGACCAAATTCGAAAGCGGATAGTATAAAACTACTACCTAGATCGGCGACTTATGGTACAAAAATACTATTTGCAGTCATGTATGTTTCTCTTTCACTTTCACACAATGGACTTATAGCGGGCTCCCAGAGCTCCGTGAGTCAAGCAGTGCTCGACTGACCAAATTAGATCAATCGGTTAAACAGATAGGGCAAGTCCGAAGCTACTAAATGCTGCGTGGTGTCTCTTTTCCCGGCCAGGTGTCTTGATGGGGGTCACCAAACGGGCACCAAAACTAGGCAAAAAAGGGCAGTTGACAACAAACATCGGAAATGAAAATCGCTCAGAATGGATCAATAGCACAAAGGGAGTACTTTTCATTTCCCGATACAAAACTTCCCGAAGATGTTCGCCAGCAGATCCTCGGTCGTGATCGTTCCGGTGATCTCACCCAGATAGTGCAGTGCCTGGCGGATGTCCATCGCCAGGAAGTCGCCGGTGATGCCTTGTTCCATGCCATCGAGCACGCG
>CAZIAG010000240.1:0-6352 GCA_964537375.1 uncultured Roseivirgaceae bacterium | reverse complement strand
CAAAGTTTTGCCATTTCGTGCGAATTCTTGCCAAACCTTACCAATTCCTGCAACCATGTCTCAACGTTGTGCTCAACCCTTGCGTTAGTGCAGTAGGATCTTGGACTGTTACTCTCGATGGATAACGGACTGGCTAGGCTGTGAACTGACCTTGGGACTAGCCTTGGAATTTAGGCCCCGACTCCGTGACCACTGCGTCGGGACAAGCCGTGGAACCTTGGTACCCTGGGCCTCGGTACCTGGAGTCTTGTTCTCGTGGCTTGGTCACAAAACAAAAGCACCGAGTTTCACTCGGTGCGCAGGTGTTTCCTTGGTGGGAGCTGAGGGATTCGAACCCCCGACCCTCTGCTTGTAAGGCAGATGCTCTGAACCAGCTGAGCTAAGCTCCCGATTCCCCGGCTGATTCGTCTACGCCGGTAAAAGGAGTGCAAATGTAAAAGAGTTTTTCTTTACAACAAATACCTGCCTTCGAAGTGCAAATGGAATTTGCCCGAAAACTCTATTTTTTTACATCATTATTTAACAATTACAAGCCGCTTGGTTTGTGTGCCGCCAGTGGATTCCAGTACGCTAAGGGTGGGGAGGTTCGACACATCGAATGAAATCTCGTGATCTCCCGCCTCCTGAAGTTCATGGTCGATTATCGTAGACACACGCTGGCCATAAAGATTTACCAAGCTCAAACTGACGCAGCAGCGCGTCTCCCGGTGAATACTCTTGGATCGTCTCCAATTTTCCATTCGTATTTGTCATAACCGCCTGAAGCCTCAAGTACCATCGCATTGAAGGTCAAAACAGTATCTGATACGATTACGGTGTCCCTGTGCTTTTAGGAAAGGTGAACAATCTCACCAATGATGAATTCTGCGCTAACGGGCTGGCATGGGGCAGGAAAATCGCCCTCACATCCCGAAAACGGCCTCGGGAGCAATAGCTATAAATCAAAGAAATCTTCCAACGTCATCATATTCAAGCAGATAACGCGATATAGTTACAAATTATCGCGTTCCTGTTTTACTTTACATACTGGAATCAACTTTGCTCAGTTTTGAAATATAGGCCTGATTACCCTTCACTGGATTTTCGTTTTGGTGACCCGGGGATAGCCGAGAATATTTTTTAATTATACCGTTGATCGGGTATTGCCGCTTTGAAGAAACTCCGCCGCATACTGTTCTACCTCCTCCTGGCCGTGATCGTCGTGTTCATGGCCGTAGTGGCGTCCGCGTACCTTTATCGCGACAAGATCATCAACGAGTTCATCAGCCGCGCCAACGAACACCTCAACACACCCGTAAAAATCGGAAAGCTCGACGTCACTGCCTTCGACCAGTTTCCATGGCTGACTATTGTATGCCATAACGTTTCCATAGAAGATAGCCATAAGGGCATATACCCATTGTTCACCGCTAAAGAAGTGCGTTTCCAACTTAACCCGATCCAGGTGTGGAGGGGAGACTATTCCATCCGCGGTGTTCGGATCCTCTCCAGCGAGACAAACCTGAAGCTTGACGACCAGGGAAGGAACAACTTTACTATCCTCAAAAAAGGTGAAAAGGGAGCAGGCGGCAACGCGCGGTTTGAACTGCGAAATGTTGACCTTCACGACACGCGTGTCCACTATCTCGACCTCCGTCAACGCCAGGACCTGGTATTCACCAGCCAGGCGCTTGTTGCCTCAATCTCCACCCTGAACGACATTTACACCATCGAAGCCGACGGCGACGTCACCACCGAAAAGCTTGAGGTACGCGGCAAGTCGTTTCTCCAGGGAAAATCATTCGACGTCTCGAGCAACCTCGTGTATGACGACCTCAACAAGTTGTTGAAGATCAATCGATCCGAACTTAAACTGCGACATTCTCATTTCGTGGTGAGCGGAGATTACGCCTGGAAGGACAAAAATCTAATCGACATCCGGACGGAGGGAAAGAACACCGACATCCAGACACTGTTTTCCCTGGCGCCCGAAACCGTGGCGAAAAGATTTGAGAAGTATGAAAGTCGGGGTGATGTTCATTTCTCCGCCGTCCTGAAGGGTGAAATCACACCAAACACCTATCCCTCCTTAACCGTAGACTTCGGCTTCACGCACGCTACCTTGTTTCACCCGGAATACGAGTCGCGAATTGAAGATGCCGGCATCACCGGGTCATACACAACCTCCAACCTCCTCGACCCTGAGCGCGGTACCCTTACCCTGAAAAATCTTCACGGCGTACTCAACGACAAAACCTTCAATGCCGACCTGAGGTTGGTGAACTTTAACGACCCGGATATCACCTTCCACTTCAAGGGCGAACTCGATGCGCCATCGGTAATGAATTTTTACCCGATTCCCGCTGTGCAAAACGCTACCGGCTCTCTGTTTGCGGACATCAGCTTCGAGGGAAGGGCATCTTTGCTAAAAAGCAAGAATACCGCACAACAAGTAAAGACAAGAGGGGTGATTGAACTTCGCGGCATCACGCTCGATTATGGCGACCAGCCGATACCGTTACACGACCTCAAAGGCAACCTGCAGTTCACCAACAACGACCTTGCGATCAGCAACGTCTCAGGCCGCCTCGGCAATTCCGACTTCCTGCTAAACGGCTTCTTCAAGAACGTCATCACGTTCCTTTTCTTTGAAAACCAGCCGGTCGGCATTGAAGCCGATCTGCGGTCAACATTCGTCGACCTGGACCAACTTTTTGCCTTTACGTTTGGGAACGAGTCGTCAACCTCGGGTGACCTGTACGAATTCAGTATTTCACCAAACATCAACCTCAATTTCAATTGCGATATCGGTGCATTGCGATACAAGCGTTTCCATGGGAAACGAATCAAAGGCGACCTTCTGGTAAAGAGTCAAATGGCTGTGTCACGCACCCTGGCACTGGAAACCATGGGCGGAAAACTTGAACTTTCCGGCATCGTCGACGGCAAGAATCCGAAGGCGATCGACGTGGTGACAACGGCCAGGCTGGACAACATCTTCGTGGACAGCGTCTTCTATGTGTTCGAAAATTTCAACCAGACATTTATTCGCGACAAACACCTCAGCGGTCAGGGTTCGGCTGACGTCAGTATGGAACTTGTGCTGGACGAGACCCTCCGGCTCTTTCCCAAAACCCTGGTTGCCGACATAGGTATTACGATCAGGAACGGTGAACTAAACAACTTCGAGCCGATGCAGAAGCTTAGCCGTTACCTCGGCGGTGAGGACCTTAGCCGGCTGCGCTTTGCTGAATTGCGAAATGACATCCACATCGAAAACGAAACCGTCTATCTACCCCAAATGCGGGTAAGGAGTAATGTAACCGACATCGACATTTCAGGTACGCACCGATTTGATCAACGGATCGAATACAGGGTCGCAACGCCGCTGTTGAGAAGAAAGATCGACGACCCTGAAGCTTTGCTTGCAGTGGAGGACGACCCGCGCACCGGACCGAGGTTGTTCCTCAAGATCACCGGTACTACCGACGACTACAAGGTCCAGTATGACACGGAAGCGGTTCGCAAAAAGATCGCATCCGACCTGAAGAAGGAAGTCCAGGAGTTGAAAGATGCCTTCAAATCGAAGGGGAAACAGAAGGAAAAGGAACTTGAGCTAAGCAAAGACGACTATTTCGACTGGGATTAGTTTCAATCAAGCGCTTGCTTGAGGTAGTCGTTCAATGGTTTTATCAACCGACAATGGCCAGCCACCGTGCGGATGAATTTCTTCCCATCGGACAAATCCGCATCGGTGTAGGGATGACTTACGATGTAGCTCTTATGCTTTAGCAGCTCGATGTCGGGATGATCCTTCGCATACCCTTTCGGCACCGTCTTCAGTTTATCGAAGTCATCAAAGCCGTCGTATACGTTGCGAAATTTTGCCCCACCCATGATCTTCTTTAGCGGTCCGGCGTTGTAGTCGATCTCCTGTCTTATTTTGGCGAGGTTCGAAGGGTCTGGCATGTATATTCCACCCGCGACAAAGCTGCGATTCCCCGGTTCGATGTGGATGTAGTATCCGGGTTCCTGCACGAGTCTTCCGTTCGGCGAAAAGCCGGCGCCCATGTTGGTCTTGTATGGACTCTTGTCCTTGCTGAAACGCACGTCACGGTATATCCTGAACGGAAGCTTCTTCGGATCCAGGCCGGCCAAACCGTTGTCGAACTTTACCAGTTCCCCCAGCATTGCGGAGACAAAATCTTCAAACATCTGTTTGGCCTCGAGGTAGCGATTTTTGTTCTTTTCAAACCAGCTTCGGTCGTTATTCCTTTTCAGGTCTTTGAGGAATTTGAGGATGAAAGGAAAATTCACGTTCATGGATGTGATTTTTTCGTCTACTATCAATGTCTTTGCGTGGTTGACTGGTGGGGCGTCAACTACAAATACGGCACAACGTCCTCCAATCCCATTCCTCGCGAACCCTTGACGAGGATGGTTGAATTTGTCAGGGGCTCGCGTTGGAGAGACTCGATCAACGCTACTTTCGTCGCAAAATGTTTCGCGTTCGGCAATTCTTCCAACGCGGCAGCGAAATGTTCCCCGCAAAAATAAACCTCATCAAAACCAAAATTATGAATCAGCGCACCAATCGCCCTGTGCTCCGCCTCGGCAACATCGCCCAATTCAAACATATCTCCCAGGATGAGCACCTTGTTTCCCGCTTTCATTGAGGCCAGGTTGTCAATCGCCGCCGCCATCGAGCTGGGGTTCGCGTTATAGGCATCGAGGATAACGTTGTTCGTGCGGGTGTTGATTACCTGGGAGCGCATGTTCGACGGGACATATTCGGCAACGGCCCGGTTGGCCGCAGCGGCGTCAGCGCCGAAAAACTTGCCGATGCACAGCGCCGCGGCAATGTTGTAGAAGTTATACGTACCGATCAATTGTGTATGCACCTCTTCACCATTGTCGGCCCTGAACCGCACCATGGGGTCCGCACCAAGAAGCTCCGCACGGTAGTAATCGTCTTTCCCGGGATAGGCAATCCGGTCAGGAAAACGACCCGAGAGTTCACTCAATAAAGGATCTGCCGAATTGTAGAAGACCTTGCCCTGGTTCTTTCCGAGATGATCATAGAGTTCGGACTTTGTCTTCACGACGTTCTCAAATCCACCAAAGGGGCCGACGTGCGCCTTCCCGATGTTGGTGATGAGTCCATGTGTGGGATTTGCAATGTCGCACAGCAGGGAGATTTCTCCTACGTGATTGGCGCCCATCTCCACCACGGCGATCTCGACGTCGCGGTCGATCGACAGAAGGGTCAGCGGCACGCCGATGTGGTTGTTCAGGTTACCTTGTGTCGCGTGAGTTTTGAACTTCGTACTCAGGACGGCCCTGATCAATTCCTTACTGGTCGTTTTCCCGTTGGAACCAGTTAATGCCACCACCGGAATATTAAGCTGATCGCGGTGATAACGCGCGAGCTGCTGCAATGCAGTCAGCACGTCGGGAACCAGGATACAGCGCTCATCGGTCTTGTATTGTGCATCATCCATCACGACGAAGCTCGCGCCTTTGGCCAATGCTTCCGCGGCGAATGCATTGGCATTAAACTTTTCACCCTTCAGGGCGAAGAACAGCGAGCCTGGCGCGATCTGCCGCGTATCGGTAGAAACTCTCTTTGCGTCGGTATATTTTTCGTATAATTCACGGATTTCCATGAGCTTTGCCATGTTAATGCGATGGCGATCGCCAGAAAAGTAGGCAGGCAAGATAACAGGGTATCTTTGGCAATCGTTATTGAGTATAGGGAAAAATTTATGGTGCGTTTTCACTTTTCCGCCCTCCTGCTGTTGATGCCTTTCCTCGCTGCGGCACAGTTCTCGTACACGCTGGATCAGAGCATTCCCGTACAGGACGCCTCCGGAAAGGATCTTAATCTCGCCTGGATGGGGGGCATGAACGCCACACAGTTCAACACCATGGACATTAATGGCGACGGAATTGACGATTTGGTGTTGTTCGACCGGATGGCCAACAAAGTGATCACATTGCTCAACGTCGGCAACAGGTGGGTTCACCACCCCGAATTCGAAGCGCTCTTTCCATCCGCCGTAACGAACTTCCTTCTCCTTCGCGACTACAACTGCGACGGAAAGAAGGACATTTTTACTTCCGACGCACTGGGGATCAAGGTATACAAAAACACCACCCTCCCCGGCCAGCCTCTATCGTGGGAGCAATACCTCTTCACGCCACTGTCAGGACCGAAGAAGCCGGTGATCCTTACCTACGGCAGTGATCCGACCTTCAAGGTCAATTTGCAGATACAGTTTGATGATCTTCCCGCGATTGTCGACGCCGATAATGACGGCGATCTCGACATCTTCAACGTTCGCTACATGGGGCACACCGTCGAGTTCCATCG
>CAZIAG010000239.1:0-6385 GCA_964537375.1 uncultured Roseivirgaceae bacterium | reverse complement strand
GAAGTCTATCGCGACACAACCTACGTGGCGTCACCCTACCGCGGTTCGCGACACAACCGGGGTTGCGCGATCGATCTTACCCTTATCGATTTGAAAACAGGTGAGGAATTGAAGATGCCTACGGGCTACGATTCATTCGAAAAAGCGGCATGGCCTTCTACACCAGTCAATGACCCCGAAGTCAGAAAGAACCGTGCTTTGCTCATTGAGGTCATGGAGAAACACGGCTTCAAGGTAAACGCATCTGAATGGTGGCATTTTGATTTCCGGGGATGGCAAGCGTACGGGGTGATGGACATCGAATTTGAGGAGTTAGAGGGAATGTAACGGCGGACGATTCCGGTATCGTGGTTTTTGAAATACATTTGTATAACCTCATGAATCTGCCAAACGCTTTGAGCGGAGTCGGCTCTATGTTCCCTTACAGGGTTAGGGCCTATAGGGTTAGGGTCGTGTGTGAATACAAAGCGGACAACGAATTTCATGAGACCAGGGCATTAGTCTAGATTGCCACGTGATAACCATTTCACCGGTCCGGGTATGTCAGTTACCCCGGCCCTAAGGGAGATCAGGGCAGACTACGGCCGTGGTTTTTGGAATGCACCTTCTGTTCTGAAAATCGCATCACGGCTATGCCGTGCCCGATGAGTTCTTCAGACTTTATCGTGTCGCAAATCTGTTGCTTACCTCTGTCATGATACGAGCCGTCAACTTCAACGACAAGTCCTATAGAAATATTCGTCGGGATCAATCATTCCGGAAAGCCTTCATTCTTTCACAGGTTCTCTCAGTATCGTTTTCAACTTCTCAGGTGGTGTTTTTCTGAAATCGGACAAATAGATTTCGTGGTGAAGCCCGTTCCTCTTCAGATTATGTTCCTGGCAAAACGTGTTTATGACCTTGAGCGTCTCAAGTTCCTTAGAAAACGGTCCCACGTGCATCATCTGCACACACCGACCCTCGGTCAGCTCGAATAACTCGACGTTCCTGGCCGCCGTCAAGCCTTTTTTCTTTGCCACGGCATCGACCGCCTCATCTAGATCCCCGCGCATAACAAACTGCGGCATTCGTATTAGCAATCTGTATTCCCAGTCGCTCCGCGGGATGCTCACGGCATCCGCCATTGTTCGGCCGGGGTATTTTTGCTCATCGTACCACCAAAGTGCTTCCAGCTTAGGCACGACAAAATCTTTCCCTTTTTCCTTAAACCTGAATTTGATCGTGTAGGCTACGGGATAGATCGTTTCAATACGCTCAGCAAACAGTCGCTGTGACGGGTCACCCTTTCCGCAAATAGAAAGGAAAGTGGCTCGCTCAATGGTTACCAATTCAGGTTTTCTTTTCGCCGTGTAATAGGCTTTGTGGGTTTTGGTCAGATCGATCTTCTCCATTCGATTTGTAACATTTGCCGCGATGCTAACTTTCTATACTGACAACGTCATGTCAGGAGCTGAACATCCGTGATCGAAAAATCACGAATCTTTCCCGTCCGGACTTGGGTACAAACTACTACTACCCAGTTCCCGGAAAAATACCTGGACCATCCAAAAAAATACCAACATATCAGTATTGTACCCCGCACTTCCCGGTCCTTTATTGCGGAGTTTGGGGATGGTGGATCCGAGGGAACGCCTTCCCATTAAAATCCAATGAAACTCGCATTTCTCCTGCTTATTCTGGCCACCGGCGTCTTCTCTTTGGAGCCCCCGGCAGGCAAATACGGCACGCTGGCGGTGGATCGCGCGAACGGGATGTACTTCGGGTGGGCGGTCGACTATCAGACACGTGCCGGCGCAGACAGCCGTGCGCTTGCCGAATGTAAAAAAGCCGGCGGGAACTGCTCCATTGTGCTCCGTTGGAGCGGGGGGCAATGTGCAGTCTACCGGACGATCGACGGCGACGTAGGCACGGCATACGGATGGGCCGTTGCACCAACGCACGCACAGGCCGACGCAATGGCATTGAACGAATGCCTCAAGCGCAGCGGCGGCGTGCCATGCAACAATTTCGTTTGGGGTTGTAACTCCAGAGAGAAGAAAAAGGAAGATGATCCTCCTGAAGAGGAGGACGACAGCCAAAAAGAGGTTGATGACTTTTGGTCGGGCAACAAGCCCAAGAACACGCAAGATAATTCCGGCGATGGCGACTTCTGGGATGGCAAGGGAACACCAGACGAAGAGAGGCGTTTTGAAAACCAAACTAAACCGCCACAACAAAATCAGTTTATCGGCGACATCGAAAGCTACGGAACAAAATACCTTACGGTTCAATGTATAGATCACGGTCAGGTGGATGGCGACCGCGTACGCGTCAGTTTGAATGGAAGGGTTATTAGGTCAAGTATTACGCTAACAGGCTATTACACATCGTTCGACATTCAACTCACAAGTGGCCAGAACCGAATCGATTTTACCGCTTTGAACGAGGGAAGCGCCTCGCCAAACACCGCCAAATTCATAATCAAAGACGACAAGGGAAAAATAATATCAGACAAAGAATGGAACATTAGCACAGGATATACCGCCACACTGCTGATCGTTACCTATTGACAAAACCTCCACAACCTAACCCAGAACCCCATGAAAAAGCTGCTAATTACCAGCGTGCTGCTCACCGCCGGCCTGCGCCTTTTTGCTCAGCTCGACTCAAATGAAATCGCTAAGCTGTATTTCACCGAGGCACAGAAGCGGTTTAATGATAATGAGTACGCTACGGCCCTCGAGTACATCGCCAAGGCCGAACGGGAACTTGGCGAAACAAACGGCCGGATTCTCAGCCTTAAAGTCAAGACGCTATACAACGCCGGTCAGTTCGACGCTGCCCAGGAGGCGCTTAATCTCTTCATCGAGGAATACGCCTCAACCGTTTCGCCCGACCTGAAAGACGAGACGATGAGCTATTTCATCAAACTCGAACGTTATTATGAGAAGAAGCTCGAAGAAGAAACGCGCCGGGCCGAAGCAGAACGGGCAAGGACAGAAGCACTCAAATTCTTTCGTTACGTATCATGCAGCAACGATTACTGTAGTAACGGGTTAGTGGAGGAACAACAGGCGGTATGGTGCTATAACTGCAATGGCACAGGACAAGTAACGGAATACAACCACGTGCAATCATTCCTCAATGGCCTGAACGGAACGAACAACGTCGCGTCGTACAAAGTGACGTGCAATACTTGTAATGGTTCCAGAAAAATAATGGAGACAAATTACAAGCAGTGTTATACCTGTGGCGGGACGGGAAAACTACTCCATTATTACGGGAACAAGTCCTTCTCTGGCGACGAAATTCGTGACCTCATCAATGCAAACCGCGAGGAAATCGACTACTATATCGAACTGCGCGCGGAGATAGAAAAAACTCCCGGCCAGAAAATATTTCCCGTTAAAAGTACAAGTTCTGACAAATACGGTTTATGCGATCGCAACCTCAACATGGTCGTACCGTTCCGTTATGATAAGGTCATTGTGACCGGTTCGGAGTACGCTATCGTTACCTCCGGATCGAAGACAGGCCTCGTCAACAACAAAAACCAGATGGTGCTACCCATGGAGTACGACTGGATCGTTGAGATAGGCTCAACCTCTCTCGCCGCGAGCAACTCGTCCGGCCAATCCCTGCTCGACCACCGTGGAAAACTGAAAGGTCCAAAAGTCGAAAGCTATAAAGCATTTAATCATGGACATCTCATATTCAAACAAGACGGGCTCTTTGGAGTAATGGATTACGAAGGCAACGTCCTCAAACAACCTGCCTTCGAAGACGCGCTAGTCTTTAACTGGAGCCCCTTCCTCGTTGGATTCAAGGAGAAGGAAAAGTGGGCGTTCTTCAATCTCACAAGTTCGGTCAAGGATCTCTTCCACGAACGGTTCGACCGGATCGAAAGCCACACCTACAATGACAAGAGAGTATACCTGGTCACGGCAAACGGGCAAATCAGAATTACGAACGCAGAAGGCGCACTGGTGACCAACGACGCCTTCGAGGTGGTGACTTACAAGGAAGAAATTGGAATGTTGTCGCTAAAGAGGGGATCGCTCTATGGATTGTATGACATTGAACTGGAAAGCTATGTCCCGCCCACCTATGACGGCCTTGCACTCTATGAGCACAGTCCGCACCGTGCGATGGTCCAGAAGAATGGGTTATACGGGATCATCAACGGCTTCGGCAGACCGGTGATCTCCGTCGATAAAGTGAAGGTCTGGTTCAACTCGGGAACGGACGGTTTTATCGTCCAGGAAAAGGAAAACAGTAAGAAACGACTGGTCTACGACACCAACGGCGCGTTTCAGTACGACTACAAGGACAAGGATTAATGGTGCACAGCATCAACATCTAAGGCCGCGAATAACAAGGGCCTCGGAAATACCGGACCCCCATCATTTTCGCGGTCAG
This sequence comes from uncultured Roseivirgaceae bacterium, assembly GCA_964537375.1. Lineage (GTDB taxonomy): Bacteria > Bacteroidota > Bacteroidia > Cytophagales > Cyclobacteriaceae > Chryseosolibacter. Next base: position 1,987 of record CAZIAG010000239.1, on the reverse strand, counting down.
CGATGAATCCTCCGTCGCGAAGTCTCTCAAAGCGTGTGCAAAATGATCGCCGAAACGAGCACCATCATAAAATGGTATGAGGTGTTGATAAAGAAAAGTTTCCACGATCTGGCTTCAAACGCCACGGTATTGAGATCTACGATCAGAAAGAAGCCCAGCCACGTAAAAATCGCGGCATTGGCGATGGAAGCTGTGGGGCTCATCACTTCCGTCCCCGGTACAAACGTCCACGCTGCCGTGTTGTGAGCGAACACGAAGGCGAGAAAAAAACATCCAACCAGGTTCATTAACAGGCTCCGGATCATCAGGCCAGCCGGGGGTCGCTGATCCGCCTTGATGTCCATTTCCTTCATCCAGGCATTCTTGAAGATGACGCCGTACCAAAGTGCGCCGATAATAAAGTTTGCAATTGTTGCTACGGCAATTGCCGTATAGCTGATTCCGAGTTCTTCCATAGGGGGTGATGTTAGGTTAAATGGTTGTCGAAAGATACATATTCCACCTATTTTGGACATACCCTGCCAGCGGACCACGATGAATTCCGTCGGCGCCATGTCCCCATATTCATTTAAAAAAACAGGAGAACTACTCCTCCGCCAACCGTAAACGCATTTTTAGTATATTCATCCTAGGATACCCCGCATGCGATCACCATTGTTTTTCGTATTTCTTTTGTTTCGGTTCTGCGCCTCGGGCCAGACCTACAACGCCGACAGCATCGAAACAATATTCGATACGCTTCCCGATTCGACTCGTATCCGAGAAGCCAACGCCCTCTCGCGCTACTACCTGGATGTCAATTTTGAAAAGTCTATCCACTTCGCGCGAGTTGCCTACTCATTGGCCGATAAAGTGAACAATGAGCAGGATAAGGCGCATACTTACATCAACTGGGCCATCGCACAATACAATTTCGGACGATACGATTCGAGCCTGTTCTATAATTTCAGAGCGTTGAAGATATACCAGGCACTCGCCGATACCTCGAAGATGGCTACCGCGTACAACAACATCAGCGGCGCCTACAACGCTCTTGGTGACCACAGCTCCGCGGTATACTACGCCTACAAAGCCTATAACATTCATCTGGAGAAGAAAAATTGGTGGAAAGTGGCAATCTCGTGTCTCAACCTTTCATCCTCTTTTTATGAAGCCAGGGATTACGATGCCACATTGAGCTGGGCGCGAAAAGCGTACAAGTTCTACACCCAAGCCGGGAAACCTGAAGACCTCGCTTATGCTCTCCAGATGTACGTGGATGTCTACATCGCCCAAAAGCAAATTGACTCAGCGCTGCACTATCTGAATGAAATCTCAGGGTTGAATGACCATTATCCGAATGAATATCTTGTCAGCGTCAACCAGGCGCAGCGGGGGGAAGTATATGCCCTCCAGGGAAAGTATGACAGCGCCATCGCAATGTACAAAGCTTGCATTAAGTTTTATGAGGACGCAAACCTCGGCGACGCTGTACTCCATACACGCCTGAACCTTTCCCGTGCGTACATGGCCCTTCACCGTATGGATGACGCCTTAACGCACGCCATTGACTCCTATGAAAGGAGCAAGTCGATCAACAACAAGACGATGATCGTGAAAAGCAGCGCGCTAGTCGCCGAAGTTTTCAGTGAGAAAAAGCAGTTCATGAATGCACTGGAGTATTCCCAGATTGCCAACGCATACAAAGACAGCATTATGGCGCAATCACTGAAGGGAAGCCTGGAAGGACGGTTCTTCGACGTACAACTCGAAGATGAAACTCGCGAAAAGCACGCCGTACTTTCGGCATTGGAACGACAGGACGCGATCATTGGAAAACAATGGGCCGTGATTGTGATCTTCACCATCGGGATGGTGGCATTGACCGTGGTCTCGTACTATGTACGCAGGGCGGCGCAGTATCGAAAGAAAATGAACGATCAGCTGATAGCCAGCAACACAAAACTCAGCCAGATGAATGACGAAATCAACGCGCTGGTCAATACGA